>CAMKJS010000007.1 GCA_946413245.1 uncultured Clostridia bacterium | reverse complement strand
TCCCGTCCTTCAAGCCCGACGGCTCCATGCCCTACAAGACCATGATCTACCGCGGAGACTGGCTGGACAAGCTGGGCGTGACCGAAGAGACCCTGCCGAAGACGGTGGACGAATTCGTCGCCCTGATGGGCCGCTTCGCCAAGGAAGATCCGGACGGCAACGGCCAGGATGACACCTACGGCTGCTCCATCACCGGCATGAAGGCGCTGTTCGGCGCCTACGGCCTGGGCATCGGCTTCAGTGGAAGCGAATCCTACTGGGTCAACAAGGACGGCAAGATCGTGAACGCCGACGTGACCGACGAAGCGAAGGAAGTTGTCGGCATCCTGGCCCAGATGTACGCGGATAAGCTGATCGATCCCGAATTCGTGGCCGGCAAGGAATCCGTGGAAGGCAGCTACTGGGCGATTTCCCACGGCATGGTGACCGGACTGTACGGCGCCAGCGCCAACGCGTCCATCGACCACTATCGTCTGAAGGAAGTCCTGAATGACGACGGCGGACGCTGCGCGCAGGAATACTGGGCAGTGAACGGTGAAGATTCCAAGTTTGTGTATGCCCCCTGGCCGGCAGGCCCCAACGGGGACTACGGCTGGCAGGTCGGCACCCCCGTGGCCGTCTCTGAGAGCGCGGTGTACAACGCTTCCATGTCCGACGAGAAGCTGGCGCTGATCTTCAAAATCCTGAACGCCTTCGCCACGGACGACGAGCTGTACATGACCGCCTTCGCGGGCATCGAGGGAACTCACTACGAGAAGAACGAGGACGGCACCATCAAGCGCCTGATGGGCAACGAAGAGCTGAACGAAGTGGGCGTGTGGGGATGCCGCAGCCTGTACGGCAACGACCGTGCCTTCTCTCAGCTGGGCTATGATCTGGCCTTCTACAAGGATCCCTCCATCGCGAACCGGCTGAACTGGTTCAAGAAGGATCAGTACAACAGCTACATCCAGAACGCCGTGACAGAAACGCTGCCCAGCGCTGACCTGTTCGCTGAGCTGAACACGATCCGCGACGAGACCTGGGTGGCCATGATCCGCGGTGAGAAGAGCCTGGACGAGTGGGATGCCTATGTGCAGAGCTGGCTGGCTGCCGGCGGACAGACGCTGACGGACGAAGCCAACGAATGGTTTGCCGCTCAGTAAGAAACAGACATGATCCGGGGCTGCCGCGGTTTTCCGCGGCAGCCCTTCTTTCAGAAGAAAGAGACCGGAGAAAGAAGCTGAAACCGGAGCCGGTCCGGGAGAAAGAGGATACCGATGGAACTGAAAGCCTGGTTTGAGGCGGAGATTGCCACGTGCGTAAAGGCGGACGGCGGATGGCTGGAGGTCAGCAGCGAAAGCGGGAACACGGCGGAGCTGACCGCCCGCGGGGAATGCGCGCACTGCGCCGCGCTGGAGCGATGCCTGCGGTGGGCGGAAACAAGAGCAAAGCGGGAGCTGGGCCGGGAGATCCGGTTCACGGTCACCCGGGTACCCTTTTTGTGGAGAAAGTGAGCGGAGAAGATGGCGCATGTGAAAGTGATCCGCCGGTCCATGCTTCCGGATGAATGGACCCGGATTCGCATCGGCTGGCTTAAAAAAAGACAGATCGCGAAAGCCGTGGAAATCACCGGGTGGACGATCCGCGAGGGGCGGCAGACCGGAGACAACAGCTATGTCATGTACGACGCGAAACCCCGGGAGCTGAAGCGGGGAGACGAATACTTTACCCCGGACGGAACGGCGTTCCTGCGGGCGGAAGCCCGCGTGCCGGAAGAGCTGGCCGGGGAGAAAGGCCTGCGCCTGCGGCTGACCACCGCGGGGGAGATGCTCGTGCGGGTCAACGGACGCCTGCAGGGAGGCATCGATCCGAACCGGGAAACGCTGCCGCTGCCGCCTGCGGAAGACGGCGTATACGTTTTCGGGATCGAGGGATACAACCGCTCGAAGCCGGACGACGACCGGAACGAGGATACCATGTGCTACAAGGGCTGCCGCCAGGTGTTCCAGGGCGGCTGGTTCGTGATTCCGGACGAGGAAGCCTGCGCGCTGTATCAGGACGCGGTACTGTTCTACGATATCCTGAAGGGCGGCGAATTCGACGAGGATTACTGCGCCCTGGTGTCTGACCGGCTGTATCATGCCCTGAATCTGGTGAACTGGGATACCGGGGAAGGCATGCGGGAAGCACGGCAATATATCGCCCGGGAACTGTACGGGAACCGGCTGTACCGCGGCTCCGGCGCCGTGGCGCTGGTGGCGCACAGTCACCTGGATATCGCCTATTACTGGCAGCGGAAACACGCCGTGCAGAAAAACGCCCGGACCTGCCTGATTCAGCTGGAGCTGATGGACCGGTATCCGGAGCTGAAATATACCCATACCCAGGCATATCTGTTCGAGACGCTGGAGGAATATTATCCGGAGCTGTTTGAACGGGTCCGGGAGAAGGTGGAGAGCGGGCAGTTCGAACCGGCAGGCGGTATGTACGTCGAGGCGGACTGCAATCTGCCATGCGCCGAGAGCCTGACCCGGCAGTTCCTGTACGGGCAGCTGTATTTCCGGGAAAAATTCGGCAAAATCTGCGGGAACTGCTGGCTGCCGGACGTGTTCGGCACCAGCGCGGTGCTGCCCCAGATTCTGAAAAAGAGCGGGATTATCCACTACGTGTCAAACAAAATGTCCACCTGGAACGACACGAACCGCTTCCCTCACAACAGCTTCATCTGGCGGGGGCTGGACGGCAGCGAGGTATACGCCTGTGTGCCGCCGACGCACTTCATCACGGCGGCGACGCCCACGGAAATCATGCAGAACTGGAACGCCTACCAGGATAAGAACTCCGGCGCGGCGACCCTGTGCATGTACGGATACGGGGACGGCGGGAGCGGCGTGACGGAGGATATGCTGCAGTCCATTGGGCGGCTGCGGCGGGTTTCCGCCATGCCGGAGCTGCGGGTGACCGGCGGGCAGGCGTATCTGGATGAAAACCTGAATGAAACGGCCCGGCTGAGCGTATGGGACGGGGAGTTGTACCTGGAGATGCACCGGGGCACCTTTACCACCAAGGCGGACCTGAAGCGGAACAACCGGCAGCTGGAGATTCTGCTGCGGGACGCGGAGCTGGCCTGCGCGCTGCGCTGGCTGCAGGGAGCGGAGTATCCGGCGGAGACGCTGCGGAAGGCCTGGAAGAAGCTGTTGATCAACCAGTTCCACGATATCCTGCCGGGAAGTCATATTCATCCCGTATACGAAGACGCGATGGCGGATTACGCGGAGGTCCGGAAGACCTGTGAGGAAATTCTCGGTCCCGCGGAGCCGGCGCTGTACAACACGCTGAACTTTCCCCGGACGCTGCCGGCCTTTGTTCCGGACGCGGCGGGTTCCGTCGTCCGCCTGGGCGTGCGCGGGCGGTATGTACGGGGAGAGATGCCCGCGCTGGCCGCGGCGGCGGAGCGGCAGGCCGGATCCGATCCGGACTGGATCCGGACGGAAAGCCTGCCCGGCGGCCGGATCGCCGTTTCCACGGACCGGCTGCGGGTGGTGATCGCTCCGGACGGAAGCCTGGAAAGCCTGCGGAACGAAAAGGGCAGGGAATATACAGACGGCGCCTTCAACATTCTGCGCCTGTTCCGGGACGTTCCGGGCAACTACGACGCCTGGGACATTCTGCCCACCTACCGGGAGACGGAACTGCCCCTGGCGGTGGACGTTCCGATCCGGGAAAGCGGCCGGGACGGGGAAACCGCAGCCTTCATCTGCGAACTGAAGACGGAGAAGAGCCGGATCGTCCGGACGCTGCGCTTCTTCCGGGATCAGGGAATCATCGAGGCGGAGCATTTCGCCGATTGGCGGGAGGACCATGTGCTGCTGAAGGCGGAGTTCGACTGCGCGGTCCGGTCGCCCTACGCGCTGACCGATACCGGCGCGGGGTACATCTCGCGGGAAACCGGGCGGAACACCTCCTGGCAGCAGGCCCGGTACGAGGTGTGCCAGCATAAGTGGTGCGACCTGAGCGAGCCCGGCGGTGGCGTGGCGATTCTGAACGACGGGAAATACGGCGTAGGCCTGTGGGAAAATATGATTTCCGTAAGCCTGCTCCGGGCTACTTGCCGGCCGGATCTCGTTTCCGACCGGGGAGAACATCGGTTCGCCTATCTGATTGTTCCGCATGAAAGGACGCCCCAGGAGGACGGGATTAACCGGATGGCCATTGAATACAATACGCCGCTTCTGCGGGCAAAGCTGCCGGCGCTGGCTCTGCCGGAGACGGGATCCCTGTTCCTGCAAAGCCTGAAGCAGGCGGAGAACGGGAAGCGTCTGATCCTGCGCCTGACTGAGCAGGACGGGCGGCGGGGAGCAATCCGGTTCCCCTTCCCGGTGACGGTGACGAACCTGCTGGAGGATGGGGAGCGGGAGACCGATACGATCGCCTACGGGCCATTTGAGATGGTTACGGTGAAGGCGGGACCGGAACAGATCAGGGGATTGATGGATTTGCCGAAGGCAAATCCATCAATCGGCGAATAAATGCGGTTCGCTGAGGAGACCGGTGGGGGTGAGCATGTAGTTGCGGGTCCATTCCATGCCGTTGGTGCGCCAGGCCTGGGGCCCGAACCAGCGGAGGGAAAGATCGTTCAGGTGCAGGGTGCCGAAGGAATTGATCCGGCTGGGATAAACCGTAATGTCCAGCGTGTGCCCGCCTTCGGGCAGGAGCCCCAGATCCGCTTCCGACGGGGAAAGGGACAGGTTGGCGATCCGCTTCCCGTCCAGGTCGGCGGTGACGCAGGGGGCAGAGAAGCGGCCCAGCCGCAGCCTAAGCTTTCTGCCTCCGGCCAGGCGGTACCGGTAAGTCATCGGCCCGGAATAGAAGGGGAAGCCCTGCGTCGTCCAGTCGCCGTAGGCCAGTGTCCGTGAAGCGGGAACGATCCGCGCCTCCGGGCCTCTTACCGCGACGCCGAAGTCTCCGAGCAGGAACATACTCTCGACGCAGGCGGAAGCGGTAATCGGCTTGGTGATTTCCACCGTATTCCGGCCGGCCCGGACGGGACCGGTGCGGAGACACGTGATGGATTCGTCGGTGAAGAAACCCTCCGGCGTTTTCGCGGGAGGCGCACCGTTGAACCGGATTTCGGAGAGATCTGCGTCTTCCAGCGCCAGCCGGGCGGAGGGCAGATCAATTTCAGAGAAGAAGGTAACCCGGAGGGAGAGAGTATGCTCCGCTTTCTCCGGCGGCAGAACCCAGGGCTGGACTCCCGACACCGACGCGGTGGAGATGTCCAGCTTTTCCTTTGCAAGGACGCCGATGCGCAGCATGTCCTCCGCGGGCTGCCACGGGCCGTCGTCGGTCCGCCATTCCGCGGTATCGAGCACCAGCACGTTCTCTTCCGCGGGAATAATTTCGTCCGGCGGAGGCAGCAGGGTTTCGGACGCGGGCTCGACGGACGGCTTCAGGTCTTCCGCCATGTGAATGCCGTAGCTGCCGTTCAGCGTGCTTTCCCGGGCGGCGGAAGCCTCCCGGGCCTCTGCGGCGGGAGAAAGCCGCAGCAGCAGGCTGTCCTGGGACCAGCAGGTCCAGTTCAGGACGGTATTTCCGGTATCGTATTCTGCCGTAAGGGGGCGGATGTCTCCCGTCAGGGTATCATATACGGTTACGTCCCAGAGGCCTTTCAGTTCGATCCGGTAGCCTTCGGAGCGGTCCGGCGCGCCGGGTATTACCGGCCGAACATGGGAGATGAACACGTTTCGGCAGTCCCCGTCCCGGCGCATGGCGCAGAGAAGCCTGTCCGCCGGGCGGCCCTGCCTCGTCAGGATGCGGACTTCCCGCAGAGGCTGCAGGCTCTCGTTCAGCAGATTCCGGTCCCAGGACAGGCGCTCGCAGCTTTGGCTGAAGACTTCCGCCTCCCCGGAGGGCAGCGCGTCCACATACCGCGGGACGCTGCCGAGGAAAATCACCTGTCCGCCCTTTTCCCGGAAGGCCCGCAGCGCCTTCAGCGTGGTGCTCCGGATGGTTTCGCAGGCAGGAACGACGACGGCCTGATAGGTCATTTCCCCGACACGGAAGCCGTCTGCCGACGGCTGCAGCAGGGAGGGCAGGGTGGATTCACAGATATAGTCGAAATCCAGCGTATCGAGGAGCATCCACTCCGTGAGCTCCCCGAACCGGCGATCCATCTCCGCACGCTTCTGCCCGGTCAGATCGTTGGGACCGTATGTGATCCAGTAAGACTCGACCGGATGAATCACCCCGATCCGGATCAGGGGCTGCCCGCGGGTCATCAGGGTGTTGACGCGGGCAAAATGGTTTTCGATGAAGGAATACTCCTTCCACCAGGGGCTCTGGTGGCCGATGGAGGCCGGATAATCGCGCTTGGATTCCCCGTGCATGGAGCACCAGTACAGGTGATGCACGCGGACGGAGACGCCCAGAGCCGCCTGCCAGTCTCCCTGCAGCTTATGGCCTTTGAAATCGAAATCCCAGTTGGTGACGCCGTACAGCTCGCTGGTGACGCCGGGACAGCGCTGCTGGTGGGCCGCGGAGGCGGCCTGCTTGACGGTGGTGAATTCACGCCCGTCGCACAGCTGATCCACCCCCGGCAGGGTAAAGGCGCGGTAGGCGCGCAAGGCTTCGCCCACGGAGTGGGTCTGGCTTTCCAGCGTCTGCTCCTCCATCATATGGCCGGTCATCAGAATATGGTGTTCCCGGCACCAGGAACCGATCTGATCGCAGAAAGCGGAAACGAACCGCTCGGTGGTGTGGTCGTGGTACCGGTACCGGGTCTGCGAGATTCCCGCCGGAAGCTCCCAGACCACCTCCGGAAGCCTGTCCAGCAGGCTTTCGCCGTAGGCCCGCCGGTAGCTTTCCTCCAGGTCTGTCGTCCAGGGAAGAATGATATCCTGCAGATCCGCGGAGCGGGAAAGCGTCGTTTTCCGCGGCAGCTGCGGTTCGTCCGTGAAGATGGCCGGGCAGACCGTGCCCAGATCATCGCCCAGCGCTTCCGCGTAGCGGTCATGGGTGATGTGGATGAAATCCCGGATGGCGGCCGGGTTCATCGTATCCACATAGCCGTTGAAATGGAACCAGGGGCTCGGCCGGGTGATCTGCTCGGAGGCATACCAGACTTGCCCGCTGCCGGTTTCGTCTTCAGCCAGGCGGCGGTAGGAAGCCAGCGCGCCGCGGCTGTCCAGGGAGACCGTGTACCGGGCCAGCAGCCTGCCTTCGCCGTCCGGAAAGCGGGGAGAAAGGAGCAGGAACCGCTGCCGGTTTTCCTGCTTTTCGGTCACATAGCCCCCGGCGAAGCCGGAGGGCCATTTATCCTCGTCATACAGCCAGGCCAGCATGCCGCGCTCCCGCGCTTCCCGCGCGCAGAAGCGGATTTTTTCCATAAACTCGTCGGAAAGATATTTGACGGACATCCCGGCGCGGGTGTGCATATGGAAGCCGCCCAGGCCCATTTCCCGCATCACGCCGATTTCCCTGCGGAGAAGATCCTCAGGCAGGTCGTTGTTCCAGGCCCAGAAGGGGGCGCCGCGGTATTCGGAGGTCGGGTTCCGGAAAAGCTCCGGATCCGGGATTTTGTCGGTATTGCGGGGGTACAGCATAACAATTCCCTCCTCAGAGCAGTTCTTTCAGGGCGCCGCAGGCCGCGTCGAAGGCGGCGTCGGCAGTGGGATAGGCATAGGTCTGCATCGGCGTTTTATGATCTTTTTCCAGCGCCGCGAAACCGTCGAAGACCTGCAGGTGCGGTTCCACGGTGACGACCTCCCCGCCGCGGGCCCTGTAATCCCGCAGCAGATCGGACAGATGGCCGATGCCCCGGCCGGCCGGAACCACGGTTCCGTCAGCCAGCGCGTCCTTGATATGCATATAGTATACCCGCGGGCCCAGAAGCGTCCAGGCCTCCGGAACGTCCTGCCCGCACTGGATGAAATTGGCAGGGTCGAACACGCAGCGCAGGGCGGGAACGGCGTCCAGAATCTCCGCGCAGCGCGGGGCCAGATCCCCGTAGATCCCTTTTTCATTCTCGTGGCAGAGCGCGACGCCGGAGCCTTCCGCGGCTTCCGCCATCCGGCTGAGCCGGTCGGTCACCTCGTTCCGGCAGTCCTCCGGGCGGGCGCCTTCGGGCAGATAAAAGGAAAACATCCGCAGGTTTTTGCATTCCAGAATGTCTGCGATGTCCAGCGTGTGCTTCAGAAGGTCGAGATGCTCCTCAAAGCCGCCGGCATCCAGGGGAATCTTGCCGATGGGAGAGCCCAGGGACCATACGGAAAGGCCGGCGTCCCACAGCGCGGAAAGGATTTCCCGGGCTTTTTCCCGGGAAAGGGCGGAAACGTTCTGCCCGTCCACCGTGCGGATTTCCGTTCCGCTCAGGCCGTTCCGCTTCATAGCCGCGATCTGCCCCGCCAGAGAGGCGGAAGCTTCATCCGAAAAAGCATAAATACGCATGGAGAACCTCCTTTATGGTTGTTCGTTTCACTGCCTCCTATCATACCCGCGGAGGAGAAAAAGAGCAAGGGGAAGCGAAAAGAAAAGTTTGACGCTGAGGGTGAGAAGCGGTATGATAGACAGGATGAACAGACTGATTACGGGATGCGGAGGCCGGATATGAAAATCACAAAATTCGCGGAGATTCTCGGGGCTGATTTTTACACGGGAGTACCGGACAGCCAGCTGAAGGCGCTGTGCAATTATCTGATGGCGACCTACGGGATCGACCCGCAGCACCATATCATCGCTGCCAACGAAGGCAACTGCGCGGCGATCGCCGCCGGCTATCACCTGGCGACGGGCCGGGTGCCGGTGGTATATATGCAGAACAGCGGGGAAGGCAATATCATCAATCCGGTGGCCAGCCTGCTGAACGACAAGGTATACGCTATCCCGGTGATTTTCGTCGTCGGATGGCGCGGCGAGCCGGGCGTGCATGACGAGCCGCAGCATATCTACCAGGGAGAGGTCACGGTGAAGCTCCTGGAGGATATGGGGATCGCTTCCTTTATTATCGGAAAGGAAACGACCGATGACGAAGCGGCGCAGGCTATGGAGCGATTCCGGGCGATTCTGGCGGAAGGAAAGGACGTGGCCTTCGTCATCCGGAAAGGCGCCCTGACGGACGCGCCGGCAGTGGAATACCGGAACGGGAACACGATGGTCCGCGAGGAGATTATCCGTCACATCGTGCAGGCCAGCGGAGAGGATCTGATCGTGTCCACCACCGGCAAGGCCAGCCGGGAGCTGTTTGAGATCCGGGAGGCGAACGGACATGGGCACGGGCATGATTTCCTGACGGTCGGCTCCATGGGGCACAGCTCTTCCATCGCCCTGGGCGTGGCGCTTCACCGGCCGGAAAAACGCGTCTGGTGCATTGACGGGGACGGCGCCGTGCTCATGCACATGGGCGCCATGGCAGTGATCGGCGCGAACAAACCGAAGAATCTGATTCATGTGGTGATCAACAACGGCGCTCATGAAACCGTGGGCGGCATGCCCACTGTCGCCGGCGGCGTCGATCTGCCGGCCGTCGCCCGGGCTTGCGGCTATCCGAACGCGGTGCGCGTCAGCAGCTTCGGGGATCTGGACCGGGAGCTGGAAGCTGCCCGGAACAGGGAGGAGCTTTCGCTGATCGAGGTCATGTGCTCCATCGGCGCCCGGGAGGATCTGGGCAGGCCGACGACGACAGCTCTCGAAAACAAGCGGAATTTCATGGAAACCCTGAAGAAGTAAGCGTAACACGCACAGAGCGGAAGAGAACAGCATGGAACAGAACGAATACGGATCCCCAGCCCGGGATACGGCGAAACAGGCTTCGGTGCTGGTGGTGTTCGACGGGCCCGGGGCGCCGGATGTTTTTGACCTGAACCAGGTCCGGAAGGACAGCGTTGTTTTCGGGCGGAAGAGCGCGGACAGCCAGGCGGATATCCTGTTTAACAGCACGGTGGTGAGCCGGAAACACGGGGAGTTTTACCGCCAGTACGGGCAGTGGTACGTGCGGGATCTGGGGAGCACGAACGGGATCATCTGCAACGGAAGCAGGATCGATTCCAGGCATCTGCGGGACGGGGACATCCTCCAGATCGGAAACGCGCAGGGAGAGACAGCCAAGGGCGTTCTGATTCTGGTCAGCAGCCGGGGAACCCCCACGGAATGGGCAGGTATACCCGTCCGCGGAGATCAGCTGACCATCGGCCGGGATCCGTCCAGCGATATCTGTATTCCTTCCGTGAACGTATCCAAGCGCCACGCCGTAATCTCCCGGGGGTCCGGCGGGCAGTATGTCCTGGCGGACTGCCATTCCACCAACGGCGTGTTCGTCAACAACCGGGCAGTGCGGGACCGGGTTGCCCTGCAGGAGAAAGACATTGTCTCGATTGCAGGAAACCGGATGATTTTTACCTCCGGCATGCTCTATTACGGCGTTTCCGCGGCGGCGGCCGGAGGAGCGGCCCATCGCGGGAGCGCGTATATACCGCAGAAGAAAGGCATATCCGTGGAAGCGGACAACGTGGTGGTCGTCCGTGGAAATGGCCGGAAGAAAAATGTGACCTGCGACCACGTGAGCCTGCGGGTGGAACCGGGAGAGCTCGTCAGCATCATCGGCGGATCCGGCGCGGGAAAATCCACGCTGCTGAACGCGATGAGCGGTTATCTGAAGCCGGCCTCCGGGCATGTGTACATCAACGGAGTGGATCAGTATCAGCACTTTGACGAGCTGAAAAATCTGATCGGATATGTCCCGCAGCAGGATATCGTGTTCGACACCCTGACGCTGTACGATATGCTGCTGTACACGGCGAAACTGCGGCTGCCGAAGGATACCTCCCGGGAGGAGCGGGAAGCGGCGATCGACCGGGCGATTGCCATGGTGGAACTGACGGAAAAAAAGAAAAGCCTGATCGGAAACCTCTCCGGCGGGCAGCGGAAGCGCGCTTCCATCGCGGTGGAACTGCTGAGCGATCCCAGCCTGCTGTTCCTGGACGAACCCTGTTCCGGCCTGGATCCCGGCACGGAGCGGAGCCTGATGAATACGCTGCGCCGCATGGCGAACGAGGGGAAAACCATCATTCTGGTGACCCATTCCACCCTGCAGCTGAACATGTGCGACCAGATCGTTTTCATGGGCCGCCATGGCAAGCTGTGCTTCTACGGTCCGGAGAACGCGGCGGTGCGTTTCTTCCGGGTAAACAGCATCGTGGACTGCTACGACAAGATGAACAACGAAAGCGGGCACTGGCAGTCCGTGTTCAACCTGACCCGGGATTCCCGGAACCACGGGTCGCGGAACATGCAGCCGCTGCCGGCAGCCCGGGGGAAAAAGAAAGGGCATCTGGGTACCCTGACAGCCCGGTATCTGAAGCTGACCGTGAACGACCGGAGCCGCCTGCTCCTGCTGATGGCACTGGTGCCGATCGTGGTCATTCTGATTTCCCTCGTCAACAAGGATTACGCCTTTGACCACAACAAAGGTCTGAGCATTACGCGGAACATGATGTTCGTGCTGAGCTGCTCCTGCTTCTTCCTGGGCATGTTCGGCTCCATTTCGGAAATCAGCAAGGAGCGCACCATCGTGCTGCGGGAGTACATGACAGGATTGAGCCTGAATATGTACGTGCTGTCGAAGATCATCGTGCTGGGCCTGATCTGCGGGATTCAGAGCGGGATGATCACAGGCCTGTTCGCGTGGCTGCTGAAGCCGGAATTTCCGAATAACGAGGTCCTCTTCTCTCCGTATACGGAAATGTGGGTCACGACGTTCCTGCTGGAGCTTTCCTCCGCGGCTACGGGCCTGCTGGTCAGCGCTATCGTGTCCAAACCGGACCTGGGCGTCACGATTACCGTGGTGCTGCTGATGCCTCAGATTCTCTTTTCCGGCCTTACCTTCGAGCTCAGCGGCGTGACAGAGGTGATTTCCTGGCTGGCTGTCGCCCGGTGGGGTATGGAAGGCTTCGGAACCACCGCCGGTCTGCAGACGATGGGCTTTGTGCCGAAGAACTATCTGGACGACGCGTATCCGCCCACACAGGTGATTCAGCGCCTGGCTACGGACGATTTCCAGTATAAGATGTTTGAGCGCACGGCGGAGCACCTGATTACGGTATGGGTCATCCTGGGCGTGATCACCGCGGCCTGCCTGGTGCTGACAGCTTTCGCCATGCGGAGGATCCGGAAGGACGCATGAGGCGGGAAGGAATTCAGGGAAAGCCTGATAAAATATGGAGGTGAACTCATGGGGATCTATGTTCCGAATACGGAGCAGGAGCAGCGGGAAATGCTGGAAGCCTGCGGCATGCAGAGCTTTGAGGATCTTTACGCCGGCATTCCGGACGCTCTGAAGCGGAAGGAGCCGCTGGCGATTCCGGCAGGAAAGCCGGAGCTGGAGGTGCGGCGCGCCATGGAGGCGGCGGCGCGGAAGAACCGGGTGTATCCCACGGTGTTCCGGGGCGCCGGCGCCTACCGCCACTATATCCCGGCGATCGTCGGGGAAGTGACGGGGAAGGAGGAATTCCGCACCGCGTATACCCCTTATCAGGCGGAAATCAGCCAGGGCGTGCTGCAGTCCATCTTCGAATTCCAGACGGACATCTGCGAGCTGACCGGCCTGGCGGCGGCCAACGCCAGCGTATACGACGGCGCGACGGCCGCGGCGGAGGCCTGTGAAATGTGCCGGGACCGGAAACGGAGGAAGGTGCTGGTTTCCGGGACGGTCGATCCGAAGACGGTGTCCGTGGTGCGGACCTATGCCTTCGGGCGGGACGCGGAGGTATTCACCGTGCCGGAAAAGGACGGCGTAACGGACACGGAAGCGCTGCAATCCATGCTGGACGGGGAGACCGCCTGCCTGCTGATTCAGCAGCCGAACTTTTTCGGCTGCGAGGAGGACGCGGAAGGAATGGCGGAGAAGGCGCACGCTGCCGGCGCGAAGCTGGTCATGAGCTGCAATCCGATCGCCCTGGCCGTGATGAAGACGCCCGGGGAATGCGGCGCCGATGTGGCCGTGGGCGAGGGCCAGCCCCTGGGACTGCAGACGTCCTTCGGCGGGCCCTACCTCGGTTTCATGGCCGCGGACGAAAAGATGATGCGCAGGCTGCCCGGGCGGATCGTGGGCGAAACCACCGACCTGAACGGGGAACGCTGTTTCGTGCTGACCATGCAGGCGCGGGAGCAGCACATCCGCCGGGAAAAGGCGTCCTCCAACATCTGCTCCAACGAGGCGCTCTGCGCGCTGACCGCCGCGGTGTATCTGGCGGCCATGGGGCCGGAGGGACTCCGGAAGGCGGCGCTCTCCTGCCACGCGAAGGCGGTTTATCTGCGGAACGCGCTGGCGGAGGCAGGGCTGACGCCTGTGCACGCCCGCCCCTTCTTCCACGAGTTCGTGACGCAGGCGGCGGATGAGGCGCAGGCCGCGGCCGTGCTGAAGGCGCTGGACGGGGCGGACATCCTGGGCGGGCTGCCTCTGGGCGGCGGGAAGCTGCTCTGGTGCGCCACGGAGATGAACACCCGGGAGGAAATGGACAGGACAGCGGCGATCGTGAAGGAGGTGGTGGCTCCGTGAAGCTGATCTTTGAGGAAAGCGCGGCCGGAAGGCATACGGAATATCTGCCGGAGCCGGACATTCCGGCCGTGGAACCGGATTTCAGGCCGAGACAGAAGAAACTTCGGCTGCCGGAGCTGTCGGAGGTCCAGGTGGACCGGCACTATACCGCCCTGGCAAAGGAAACCCGGGGCGTGAATGGCGGATTCTATCCCCTGGGCTCCTGCACGATGAAATACAATCCGCCGGTGAACGAAGCGGCAGCGGCGCTGCCGGGCTTCGCTTCCGTGCATCCCCTGCAGCCGGACGAAACCGTGCAGGGCTGCCTGGAGGTCATGCGGCAGACGGAAGCGTACCTGGCGGAAATCACCGGCATGGACGCCATCTCCCTGCAGCCGGCCGCGGGCGCCCACGGTGAATTCACCGGCCTGCTGCTGATCAAGGCGTACCACCGGGCGAAAGGGGACGCCGGCCGGACGAAGATCCTGGTGCCCGACTCGGCCCACGGCACGAACCCTGCCAGCGCGGCGATGGCCGGCTTCGAGGTGGTGAATATCCCTTCGGACGCGGACGGCTATGTGGATCTGGAGGAGCTGAAGAAAGCGGCGGGCCCGGATACCGCGGGGCTGATGCTGACAAACCCCAACACGGTGGGCCTGTTCGACCCGAATATCGAGGCGATTACCCGCACGGTGCATGAGGCCGGGGGCCTGAACTACTACGACGGCGCGAACCTGAACGCGATCATGGGCATCGTCCGGCCGGGGGACATGGGCTTTGACGTGGTGCACCTGAATCTGCACAAGACCTTCGCCACGCCGCACGGCGGCGGCGGTCCGGGCAGCGGCCCGGTAGGCTGCAAGGCGTTCCTCCGGGGCTTCCTGCCGGGTATCCGCGTGGAGGAGAACGGGGGTCTGCTGCGCAGAGGGGAAGCGGCGGCGCGCATCGGCGACGTACGTTCCTTCGGCAGCAATTTCGGCGTGGTGGTGAAGGCGTTGGCGTACCTGCTGTCCATCGGGCGGGAAGGCGTACCGAGGACGGCGGCGAACGCGGTGCTGAACGCCAATTATCTGATGAACCGCCTGAAGGGCCTGTATCCCATGGCCTTCGACGCGACCTGCATGCACGAGTTCGTGATGACGCTGGAGCCGCTGAAGCAGGAGATCGGCGTTTCAGCCATGGACGTGGCCAAGGCGCTGCTGGATTACGGGATTCATCCGCCGACCATGTATTTCCCGCTGATTGTGCACGAGGCGCTGATGGTGGAGCCCACGGAGACCGAAACCCGGGAGACGCTGGACGCCGCCGCGGAAGCCTTCCGGGCGATCCTGGAGGACGCGCGGAGGGATCCGGAGCAGATGCACGGGCGGCCGCTGACCACCCGCATCCGCAGGCCGGACGAGGTGAAGGCGGCCCGGAAGCCGGTTGTACGCTATGATTTCGGCGATTAAGGTCATCCGAAGCGAGGACACGGCGCCTTACGGCAATATCGCCCTGGAGCGGGTGCTGACCCGGCACGCGGAGGAGGGGGAGTGCGTCCTTTTCCTCTGGCAGAACCGGAACACCGTGGTCATCGGGCGGAACCAGAACGCCTGGGAGGAATGCCGCGTGAAGCGGTTCCGGGAGAATCAGGGATTCCTTGCCCGCCGGCTTTCCGGCGGCGGCGCGGTGTACCACGACCTGGGCAACCTGAACTTCAGCTTCCTGGCCCGGAAAGCGGATTTCGATCCGGCCCGGCAGAGCGAGGTGATTCTGCGGGCGGTGCGGAAGCTGGGTGTTCCGGCGGAACGGACCGGCCGGAACGACCTGGAGGCGGAAGACCGCAAGTTTTCCGGCAACGCCTTCTATGAGGAAAGGGGCCGCTGCTGCCATCACGGTACGCTGATGATGCACGTGGATCTGGACCGGATGGAGGAAGCGCTCACGGTACCGCGGGCCAAGCTGGCTTCCCGGGGTGTGTCCTCGGTGCGGGCCCGGGTGGTGAACCTGCGGGAATACTGTCCGGCGCTGACCCGGGAAATACTGGAGGAACGGCTCACGGAAGCCTTTGCGGAAGTGTACGGGCTGCGGGCGGAGATGCTGGACCGAAGCAGGCTGGACGAAGAGGAAATCCGGCGGGAGGCTGCCTTCCTGGCTTCGGAGGAATGGATTCTGGGCCGGCGGATTCCCTTTTCCGCGGCCCTGGAGAGGCGTTTTCCCTGGGGCGGCGTCCGGCTGGAGCTGTCCGTGAAGGACGGCCGGGTAGCGGAGGCCGCCTGCTGGTCCGACGCCATGGACGCGGAGATGATCCGGAAGATCGGGGAGGCGCTGGCGGGCTGCATCTGGGACGGCGACGTGCTGGCGGAACATGTGCTGCGGGCGGCCGGAACGGAGGAAAGCGAGGATCGGGGCCGGATGGCCCTGGAGATAGCCCGGATGATCCGGGAAGAAACCGACGGGCTCGGAGAAGGAGGAGAAACCCATGGAGCTGAAGAGAACGCCGCTGTATGACGCGCACGTGCGCTGCGGCGGCAGGATGGTGGAGTTCGGGGGCTTTGAGATGCCGGTGCAGTACAAAACCGGCGTGATTCAGGAGCATATGGCCGTCCGGAACGCCTGCGGGCTGTTTGACGTGTCCCACATGGGCGAAGTGCTGGTGGAGGGGCCGGACGCGGTGGCTTATCTGAACAGGCTGCTGACCAACGACTATACGGTGATGGAGGACGGGCAGGCCCGCTACAGCCCCATGTGCAACGAGCAGGGCGGAACGGTGGACGATCTGATCGTGTATAAGGTTCGGGACGGGCATTATTTCGTGGTCGTCAACGCCTCCAACCGGGAGAAGGACGTGGCCTGGATGCAGACGCACGCATCCGGCGACGTGACCGTGACGGACGTGTCGGACACCTGGGGGCAGATTGCCCTGCAGGGCCCGCTGGCGGAGCAGATCCTGCGGAAGCTGACCGCCGCGGAGAATATCCCCGCGAAGAACTACCATGCCTGCTGGAACCGGGACGTGGGCGGTATCCCTTGTCTGGTTTCCCGGACCGGGTACACGGGCTCGGACGGCTTCGAGCTGTATACCGCGGCGGCTGACACGGAGAAGCTCTGGAACCTGCTGCTGGAGAACGGGCAGGAAGAAGGACTGATTCCCTGCGGCCTGGGCGCCCGGGACACGCTGCGCCTGGAAGCCTCCATGCCCCTGTACGGGCACGAGCTGAGCGATACGATTTCGCCGATCACTGCCGGGCTGGGATTCTTTGTGAAGATGAACAAGCCGGACTTTATCGGCAAGGCCGCGCTGGAAGCGGCGGGCACGCCGCCGCAGCGCCGGGTTGGGTTGAAGGCTGTCGGCCGGGGTATTCTGCGGGAGCATCAGGACGTGTATGCCGGCGAGCGGAAGATCGGCATGACGACCTCCGGCACCCATTGCCCGTATATCGGCTATCCGGCGGCCATGGCTATCGTGGACCGGGAATACGGGGGAATCGGAACCAAAGTGGAAGTGGACGTCCGCGGCCGCCGCGTGGAGGCGGAAGTCGTGAAGATGCCGTTTTATAAGAAGTAAGGAGGAGAGAGTATGAATTTTCCCAGGGAACTGAAGTACACCAAAACGCATGAATGGGTCCGGTTTACGGACGAGGAGACCGCGTATATCGGCATCACGGATTACGCCCAGGATCAGCTGGGGGATCTGGTGTTCGTCAACCTGCCGGCTGAGGGCGACGCCCTGACCGCCGGGGAAAGCTTTGCGGACGTGGAATCCGTCAAGGCGGTTTCGGACGTCAATTCCCCGGTCACCGGCACAGTGGAGAAGGTGAACGAGGAGCTGGCGGACGCGCCGGAGAAGATGAACGAAGCGCCGTACGACGCATGGTTCGTGCTGGCCGGCGGCATCACCGGCACGGAGGACCTGATGGACGCGGAGGCCTACGAGGCGTTTGTCGCGGAAGAAGGATGATGAAGGGGCTGCCGTCATGAAGACATATGACCTGATCGTGATCGGCGCGGGGCCGGGCGGCTACGAAGCCGCTTTCGAGGCGGCGGATCTGGGGATGAAAACCGCCCTGATCGAGAAGGAAGCCCCGGGAGGCACCTGCCTCAACCACGGGTGCATTCCGACCAAGTCGCTGCTGCACGCGGCGGAGCTGGCCCGGAGCATTTCCGAGGCCGGGCTTTTCGGCGTGTCCGCGGATAACGTGACCGCGGACTGGAACCGGATGCAGGAGCGGAAGCGGGAAGTGGTTCTGCAGCTGCGGAAGGGGATCGAAGCCACCGCGAAGCGGAAAAAAGTAGACCTGATTCAGGGCACGGGGACCCTGTTGCCCGGGAAGACCGTTTCCGTGCGCACGGAGGCCGGGGAGGAGCTGCTGCAGGCGGAGTATATTCTGCTGGCTACCGGCTCCCGGCCCGTGGTTCCGCCGATTCCCGGCGCGGATCTTCCCGGCGTGGTCACCAGCGACGAATTGCTGGAGGCGGAGCGTAAGCCGGATCGGCTGGTGATTATCGGCGGTGGTGTGATCGGGGTAGAATTCGCCTCGCTGTTCGCGGCCCTCGGTACCGCTGTGACCGTGATCGAGGCCATGCCCCAGCTGCTGCCGAACCTGGATAAGGAAATCGCCCAGAGCCTGAAGATGCTGCTGAAAAAGCGCGGGGTGGCGGTGTACACCGGCGCGCGGGTGCTGGAAATCCGCCGGAAAGAAGACGGGAGCCTGACCTGCGTCTATGAGGCGGACGGTACCGCTGAGGCGGAAGCGGACTGCGTGCTGGTGAGCGTCGGAAGGCGGCCGTATACGGATGGCCTTTTCGCGGAAGGCGCGCGGCCGGAGACGGAGCGGGGGAGAATCCTCGTGGACGAACATGGGGAAACCAGCCTGCCCGGCGTCTACGCCGTCGGCGACGTCACCGGGGGAATCATGCTGGCCCATGCTGCTTCCGCGGCGGGGAAAAACGCCGCGCGGCACATGGCCGGAAAGCCGGACTGCGCGGACACGCGGTTTATTCCTTCCTGCGTCTATACAGAGCCGGAGATCGCCTGCGTAGGCATGACGCTGGAGCAGGCGAAGGCTGCCGGCATTGCCGCGGACAGCCGCAAGGCGCTGATGACCGCCAACGGGAAGACCGTGCTCTCCGGCGGGGAACGGGGCTACATCCGGGTGGTGTTCGAGCCGGGGAGCGGGAAGCTCCTGGGCGCGCAGATGATGTGCGAACGCGCGACGGATATGGTCAGCGGGTTTACCCAGGCCCTGTCCGCCGGGCTGACCGTGGAGGAGCTTGCCCGGGTTATCCGCCCGCATCCCACCTTCAGCGAAGCGATCACGGAAGCTCTCAGGTAAACGAAGGGGCGGCTCTGCTGACAACAGAACCGCCCCGTTGGCATCTTTATCCTATTTCCCGAAGGAGGTGAAGACGGTTGAGGCAGAGAGGCAGGTTTGACCGGTCCATGCTGGGGACCGTCTTCGCCCTGGCCTGGCCCACCATGCTGGAACAGCTGACGCAGACGGCCGTGCAGTACATCGACACGGCCATGGTAGGCTCTCTGGGCACCCGGGCGACGGCCGCCGTAGGCGCAACGGGAACAGTGAACTGGATGATTGGCAGCGTCGTTTCCGCCATCGGAATCGGCTTTCTGGCCTTCATTGCCCGGGAGATCGGCGCCGGGCATCCGGAGCGGGCCCGGCAGGCAAGCGCGCAGGCGTGCATGATGACCCTGGCGCTGGGAGCGCTGCTGACCGCCGTGACGCAGCTGGCCGCGGCGAAGGTACCGGAGTGGATGCGCGTGGATCCGGATATCCGGGAGCTGGCGGCCCGGTATTTCCGGATCATCTATTTGCCCATGCTGTTCCGGACGGCGTCCATACTCCTCGGAACCGTGCTGCGGTCCGCGGGGGATACCCGCACGCCCATGCGCATCGGCATGGTGGTGAACGGGATGAACATGGCGCTGAATTTCCTGCTGATCTATCCCTCCCGCACGGTCGTCGTGCTCGGCCTGTCTGTTCCGGTGCCCGGCGCGGGCCTGGGCGTCGAAGGCGCGGCCTGGGCCAGCGCGATCGCCTTCGTTTACGGCGGAGCGGCCATGGCGAGAGCAGTGTGGAAGCATCCGGGGGTCTCTCCCCGGGGACAGCCCTTCCGGCCGGACACGGAAATCCTTCGGAGATGCTTCCGGGTGGCGCTGCCCAACCTCGCGCAGCGCTTCGCCACCTCCTTCGGCTATGTGGTGTTCGCGTCCATGATCAACAGTCTGGGTGGGGTTTCCACCGCGGCGCACACGATTGCCAATACGGTGGAAAGCGCGTTTTACATTCCGGGCTGGGGGATGCAGACGGCCGCGGCCACCCTGAGCGGCAACGCATACGGCGCCAGGGACCATGATCGGCTGAAGCGGCTGGGGAGTACGATTCTCCCCCTGGAGGTCGGGCTGATGATCCTTTCGGGCGGACTGCTGTTCCTGCTGGCGGAGCCGCTGGTCCGGATCTTCAGCCGGGACGAAAGCGTGGTCCGCCTGGGAACGACCGTGCTGCGCATGGTGGCGGTTTCGGAACCGTTCTACGGGGTGCCTATCGTCGTGGAAGGCATGATGCAGGGCGTCGGAAAAACCACAGCTCCCTTCGTCTACAACGTGATCGGCATGTGGGCGGTCCGGATCGCGGGAACCTTCGTCTGCACGCAGCTTCTGGGCCTGGGACTGGTGGCCGCCTGGGGATGTATGATCGGGCATAATCTGCTGCTGTTCGTGTTCTTCGTTTTTCACTATTTCACAGGCAGATGGGATCCGTTTCGATAAGTTACAGAATCGCGAAGAGTCCGCCGGCGCCGCCGGAGTGGAGGAACAGAACGTTGTCCGTCTTATGGAACGCGCCTTCCCGGGCCATCTTCAGGAGGCCGGCGAAGGCTTTACCGGTATAGACCGGATCCAGGAACAGCCCTTCCTCCCGGGCCATCAGGGAAACGGCTTCGTTTCCCTCTTCGGAGGGAACAGCGTACCCCGGCCCGCACAGATCCATCAGATGGATATCCTCTTCCCGGATGTCGGCGTCCGTGCCGAGCAGCGCCGCCGCTTCCTTCATCAGCGCGAGCGTGATCTCCTGAAAGGGCTCGTTATCCACCATCATTCCGTGCACCTTGCTGCCGGGGAGGAACAGCTTCGCTCCCAGGGCCAGGCCGGCCATGGTTCCTCCGCTGCCCTCGGCGCAGATCAGATGATCGAAATGCAGCCCCTGCTCGCTGATTTCCCGGGCACAGTCCACATATCCCAGGCTGCCCAGGGCGTTGGAGCCGCCGCAGGGAATCTTGTAATACGGAACGCCAAGCTCCCGGCCGATCCGGTCCATCTCCGCGTAGATGTCCGCATAATCGTCCGTATCCATAAAGATCACTTCGGTACCCATCAGGTACTCCAGAAGCTGGTTGCCGACGCGCTCCGTGACGCCCCGCTTTTTCAGGATCAGGATGGGTTTCATGCCGAGCTTCCGGGCGGCCGCGGCGGTCAGCATGGCGTGGTTCGACTGGGCGCCGCCCGTGGTGAACACGACTTCGGCGCCTTTCTGCCGGGCGTCCGCCAGCAGGAATTCCAGCTTCCGGACCTTGTTGCCGCCGAGGCCGAGACCGGTGAGGTCGTCCCGCTTGATAAACACGTTCACGTTCAGCAGCGCGCTGATATTGTCCAGCCGGTGAATCGGTGTCGGAAAAAGCCCGAGTCTGATCTTCGGATAGCTGTTCAGCAGCATGGTGAGGCCTCCCTGTATATCTGCAAAGTATTAAATTATATTTATTCGACAGCCGGCGTGTGTTTTCCTTGCTGCCGGATCAGAAAAGGTATCGGCCTTTTTCCACCATATGGGTTTCGCCGCCGAGAACGATTTCGGCGGGAACGGGGGTATCGATCTCATACCGGATGCTGCCTTCCGTGTACTTCCAGAAGGAGCGGATCCGTCCGTGCGCCGTGTCCAGAACCGCGCTGAGGCTGTTCAGCCGCGGATCCGGATGCGGCGCGATCTTTACCCGGGCATATCCCGGCTCCGCCGGCTGAATTCCGCAGGCGACGCCGAACACCCAGTCCGCCACGGAACCGTAGGCATAATGGTTGTAGGAATTCATATCGTCGTCCCAGAAGGTGCCGTCCGGCTTGATGCCGTCCCAGTGCTCCCAGACCGTCGTGGCGCCTTTGGAGACGGAATACAGCCAGCCCGGGTATTCCCTGCGCAGCAGCAGGGACCAGGCGACGTCCGTGTGCCCGTACCGGCTCAGCTCATGCAGCAGGTACGGCGTGCCGACCAGGCCGGTCTGCAGCTTCATGCCGCAGGCCCGGATCTGATCCGCCAGGGCGTCCGCCAGCGCCTGCGGGTCTTCCGCCAGACCGAAGTGGAGCGTCAGCACCTTTTCCGTCTGGGTGTTCAGCTGACTGCCGAACCGCGCCCGGTATGCCCGGACGATGCGGGTGTGGAGGGCTTCGTACGCGCTTACGTCTTTGCCCAGCAGCCGGCCGGCCCGGATCACGATGCTGACGGAGTTGGCGTAGAACGCGCTGCAGACCAGGTCGTCGCTGCTGTAGCCGCGCTTCGACAGTTCGATGGTGGCCGGGACGTAGTCCGGCGGCGCGTCCAGCGCCAGCCAGTCGCCGTAGGTCCAGCACCCCGTCCACAGATCCTCCGTCGTGGAGACGGTGGGGATATAGGCGATCCATTTTTCCATGGCGTCGTACATATCGGCCAGGAAGGAAAGATCGCCGTAGGTCTGGTACAGCTGCCAGGGAATGATCGTGACCGCGTCGGACCAGGCGCCGCCGCCGGGCTTGTAGGCTGTCAGGCTCGGCACGACCTCCGGCACCCAGCCGTCGTCATGCTGCGCGGCCCGGACGTCCGCCAGCCATTTCCGGAAGAATTGCCGGACGTCGTACTGCAGGGTGGCCGTGCGGCAGAAAATCTGCCCGTCCCCGGTCCAGCCGTACCGCTCGTCCCGCTGGGGGCAGTCCGTCGGAATGTCCAGATAATTTCCCTTCTGGCTCCAGACGATGTTGCTGAACAGCTGGTTCAGCATGGGATCGCTGCTTTCCAGCCAGCCGGTGCGCTTCATTTCCGAGTGCAGCACCACCGCGTGAATCTGTGCGGCGGTAAAGCCTTCCGGGGCCTCGTCGACCCGCAGGTACCGGAACCCGAAGAAGGTGAAACGGGGCTTGTAGCGCTGGCGACCTTCCTTACAGATGTACTGGAGCTTGCTGCGGGCGGAGCGGTAATTGCCGGTATAGAAATTGCCGTCCCGGTCCAGCACCTCCGCGGTGGAAAGATACAGCTTTTCCCCGGCCCGGGCTTCCAGATCGAACACCATATACCCGGTCAGGTTCTGCCCGAAATCGATGACCCATTCCCCCCGGGGCGTCCGGAAGGAGGTGCGGGGATAGACGGTCTCCTGTTCACGGACTTCCGGCCCCTCCTGGGGAATCAGCATGGATTTCGGATAATCGCAGACCTCAGCCGGTGCGAACACCGGCTCCCGGGTCATGTCCACGTCCTCGCCGTAGAAGATGCCGCTCATCGTCACCGTGCTTTGGGACGCCTCCCAGACGCCGTCCGTCAGGATCGTCTCTTCGCTGCCGTCCTCCGCGGCAATGCGCAGGGCGGCGATACACATGGGCGGCAGAAACTCGTCCGGATTCTGCGTGCCGGTCCACGGCGCGTTGGTCCGGCGATACCAGCCGTTGGCCACGGTGATTTCCAGCGTGTTGTTCTC
Organism: uncultured Clostridia bacterium; assembly: GCA_946413245.1. Classification (GTDB taxonomy): domain Bacteria; phylum Bacillota; class Clostridia; order Christensenellales; family Aristaeellaceae; genus Aristaeella. The sequence goes on along the minus strand of CAMKJS010000007.1, from coordinate 44,253 downwards.
CTTCAGCAGGTTTTTGACGTCATAGGACTGCACCTGCAGGCGCTTGCGGTATTCCGTCCAGCCCGGGGCCAGGATGAACTCGCCGACCCGCCGGCCGTTCAGCACAGCGTCGTAGACGCCGTCGCAGGTGACCTCCAGCACCGCGGAACGGATGGGTTTGCGGCAGACAAAGAGCCTGCGGAATACGGGCACCGTCGTCGAGGCGGCTCCGTTCATCGTTATCCAGGATGCGTTCTGAATCAGCATGAGGTTTTTCCTCCCTGTCGTGTGATAAGGTTTCCTTTATTATATGCGTTGCAGTTCGCTCTAAGTCAATAGGCCCCTGCAGGTCTACTTAAAATCCTACTTGACGGGAAGAGAAAGTTATTCTTTAATACAGGAAGAGGAGAAACGGCGAAACCGCGGGGAGGGACACGCATGGCACGCAGGGATTCGGACATGAGTGAGGGGAATATCTGGCTGCATCTGGTGCGTTTTTCCGTCCCGACGATGATCGGGCTGCTGTTCCAGCAGCTATACAATACCGTGGATACGCTGGTGGTGGGTCAGTTCGTCGGCAAGCAGGCGCAGGCGGCGGTGGGCTCCACCGGGCCGATCATCAACACGGTGGTAGGGTTCTGCGCCGGGCTGGCCACCGGTGCCTCGGTGGTGATTTCCCAGCGGTACGGAGCCCACGACAACGAGGGACTCAGCAAGGCGGTGCATACCACCGTGGCGCTGACCTTCATCATGAGCGTGCTGACGACCCTGGCCGGGCAGCTGATTATCGGCCCCATGCTCCGCTTCATGCAGACGCCGGAGGACGTGATCGCGGATTCCGCCAGCTACCTGTCCATTTATTTCGCCGGCATCTCCGGCATTCTGTTCTATAACCTCGGCAGCGGGGTTCTGCGCGCTGTCGGCGATTCCCGCCGGCCGCTGTTTTTCCTGATCATTTCGGCGCTGCTGAACACGGCCCTGGACCTGCTGTTCGTGCTGGCCTTCGGCATGAAGGTGGACGGCGTGGCCCTGGCCACCGTGCTGGCGAACGTCCTGTCCGCAGTGCTGATTCTGTTCACGCTGAGCCGGGAGAAGGGGGCCTACGGCATCCGCTGGCGACAGATCCGCGTCGACCGGAATTCCCTGCGGCAGATTCTCCGGATCGGGCTGCCCAGCAGCATTCAGTCCGCCATTACGTCGTTCTCGAACGTTTTCGTTCAGTCCTATATCAATTATTTCGGCTCCGCCTGCATGGCGGGATACGGGGTGTACGGCAAGATCGACGCCTTCGTCCTGATTCCGGTGCAGAGCATCAGCATGTCCTCCACCACGTTTGTCGGCCAGAACTGGGGCGCGAAGCGGCCGGACCGGGCCCGGCAGGGCGTCCGCACCGCGATTTTGATGTGCATTATCACGACTGCTGTGCTGGGCGTGCTGGTATACGTGCTGGCCCGGCAGCTGATGGGCCTCTTCTCCCCGGAGGAGGATGTGGTGGACTATGGCATCCGCTTTATCCATATCGTGACGCCCTTCTATCTGGCGATCTGCTTTAATCAGATTTATGCGGGGGCCCTGCGCGGGGTGGGGGACGTGACGATGCCCACGGTGATTATGCTGATCTCCTTCGTGGCGTTCCGTCAGGTTTACCTGGCGGTGACGAAGGCGCTGGGCGCCGGTTTCCTGGCGGTGGCCCTGGCGTATCCTGTCGGGTGGATCCTCTGCTCGACGCTGCTGATTATCCGGTATTCGAGGAGTGTGCTGGTAAAGGGATCTCTGTCCGGATCAACATCAAAAATATGAGGAGGAAAACATCATGGGTATGAGCAAGATTCTCGAACACGTCAACTTTTCCCAGGTCGGCTTTGTCGTCAACGATATCGAGGCGACGAAGCAGGTGTACGCCGCTCTGTTCGGGGTGGAGGCGCCGCCCACCGTGGACGGCGGTGAATACGAAATCACGAAGTGTTCGGTGGCCGGGGAGCCTGCCCCGGATGCGAAGTGCAAACTGGCCTTCTTCGATCTGCGGCCGGGCGTGCAGCTGGAACTGATTCAGCCGAATGAGGCGCATTCGGTCTGGCGGGATATCCTGAACGAAAAGGGCGAGGGGATTCATCATATCGCCTTCAACGTGGACAACACGGACGCTGTGGTCAAGGTGCTGACGGAAGAGTACGGAGCGGTGGTGGAGCAGCACGGGATCTACGGCGACGGCGGAGGACAGTATACGTATCTGGACGCGCAGAAGACCCTCAAGTGCCGGATCGAACTGCTGGAAAACTTCAGGAAATGAACGGAGTATGGTTTTTATCCCCTCAGCCGGCGAAGCCGGCTGAGGGGATTGTTATGCTTGCCCGGATTTCCGCGTCGTGATATCATGAGCAGGGGTGGACCGGCGGGGACAGTCCTTTTTGGTCCATTCGTGGGAAGCGCAAGTGACGGAAAGGACCAAAAAGGGCCGTCCCCTTGGTCCACGTGGTTGAACGTTACCGCTGAAGCATTGAAGATACGGAGAAGGTTGGATATGACGACGATTTTACTGGTGGAGGACGACGCGGTCCTGCGGGAAGGGCTGAAGGAGCTGTTTACCCGGGAGGGGTGGCATGTGATTCCGGCAGGCTCCCTGCGGGAAGCGCGGGAGAAGCTGAGCGCGGAGGTGCAGGCCATCGTGATGGACGTGGGCCTGCCGGACGGCGACGGCGTCAGCCTGTGCCGGGAATGGCGGGCGGCGGGGGAGACCCGGCCGGTGCTGTTCCTGACGGCCCGGGGTGAGGAGTTCGACGTGGTCCGGGGGCTGGATTCCGGCGGGAACGATTACGTGACAAAGCCGTTCCGGATGCAGGAGCTGCTCAGCCGTGTGCGGGTGCTGCTGCGCTCCGGCCAGCCTGCTCAGCCGGTGGTCCGCAGCGGATTTACCGTGAACCGGGAGCGGATGCAGGTGCTGAAGGACGGGGAACCGCTGCCGCTGACGCTGACGGAATATAAAATCGTAGCCATGTTGATGGACCGCCCCGGCGTCGTGCCGCGGGAGCGCCTGCTGGAGGTGCTGTGGGACGAGGGCGGGAAGTTTATTGACGACAATACGCTGTCGGTGCATATGAGCCGGCTGCGGGAGAAAGTCGGCGCGGACCATATCAAAACGGTACGGGGAGTGGGATACCAGTGGTCATAGCGTGATAATGATCCCCTCCGGCGCTTTGCGCCACCTCCCCTTGCAGCAAGGGGAGGCTTGAAGGGCAGGAGAAACGACCTTTTCCCGGGGAGGTGGAGAACAATGATCCAATATGTCCTGAGCGGAATTCTGCTGGCAACCGCCGCGGGGCTGGCGGCTCTGCGCCTGCGGGATACCGCGCGGCTCCGGAAGCTGTCCGGGCAGATGGAGGATTACCTGACGGGCCATGGGGGAACGATTCCGCTGTCTCTGAAGGAAGATACGATCGCCCAGGTGGAGAACGCTGCCGCGGAGATGCAGAACCGCATCGCTGTTTCGGAGGAGCGCTTCCGGCAGGAGGCGCAGCGAACCAGCGACCTGACCGCGGACATCTCTCATCAGCTGAAGACGCCGCTTGCGTCCCTGCGCCTGTTCTGTGAGATGGACGGCAGCGCTCATTTCGAACAGCAGATTAGCCAGATCGAGCGGATGGAGACGCTGATCAGCAGCCTGCTGCGGCTGGAGAAGCTCTGCGCGGACGGATATGAGCTGATGTTCGGGCCCTGTGATTTGCGAAAGCTGATCGAGCAAAGCTGGCAGCAGCTGCAGCCCCTTTGGCCGGACCGGACGCTGCACATGGAAGGGGAGGCGCAGCTGCGCTGTGACGGGAAATGGCTGTCCGAAGCTTTCCGGAACCTGCTGAAAAACGCCTGCGAGCATACGGCGGAGGGCGGACAGATCCGGGTGCGCCTGGAGCAAAGCGACCGCACGGTGTACTGCACGCTGGAGGACGACGGCGGCGGCGCCGCGGCGAAGGATCTGCCTCATCTTTTCGAGCGCTTTTACCGGGCGGAAGGGCAGCCGTCCGGCGGCGCCGGACTGGGCCTCGCGATCGTGAAGGAAATCGTCTTCCGTCATCACGGGCACATCACCGCGGAGAATACCGCGAAGGGGCTGAAGTTTACGATTTCCCTGCCGGTGCTGGACCTTACGAAATCGTAAGATGAAAGTCACGTGAAAGTAAGGTTCATTTGCTATCCTTGCTTTCGGGGAGAGATAGGGCACCCCATCCCCCTGTCCCCCTTCCCCTCAAGGGGAAGGGGGGAGACAGGGTTTTTTTATTGGGGCTTCGCCCCAATAAAAAACCGGGAAAGGTTCCCGAAGGACAGAGGGGAAGCAAAGCCCGGGAAAGATTCCCCGAGGAAAGAGGGAAAAAACCGGGAAATAGCCTCTGGGAAACAGAGGGGAAAAGCCTGGGAAGATTCCCTGAGGGAAGAAAAGGAGAACGATGTGCCATGGAAATCATCCGATGTGAGAATTTGTCAAAGATTTACCGGAGCGGCAGCGCGGCGGTCCACGCGGTGGACGGCGTGAGCCTCTCCTTCGGGCAGGGCAGCTTTACCGCGGTCACCGGCCGGAGCGGAAGCGGGAAGTCCACGCTGCTGCATCTGCTGTCCGGCCTGGACCGGCCCACCGCCGGCCGGGTGGTCTATCAGGAGAACAACCTGTTCCAGTATAACGACAATCAGCTGTCGGTGCTGCGCCGGCGGCGCTTCGGCTTCGTGTTTCAGGCTTACAATCTGGTGCGGGAGCTGACCGCGCAGGAGAACATTCTGCTGCCGGTAATGCTGGACAACCGGAAGCCGGACGAGGCCTATCTGAAGCGGCTGGTGGACATGCTGGGAATCGAAGACCGGCTGGCTCATCTGCCGGGTGCCCTCAGCGGCGGCCAGCAGCAGCGGGTGTGCATCGCCCGGGCCCTGGCCAACAAGCCCGCCATCCTGTTCGCGGACGAACCCACGGGCAACCTGGACGGGAAAACCGGCCGGGAGGTGCTGACCCTGATGCGCACGGTGAGCGCCGAGCTGGGCATCACGATGATCCTGGTGACCCACGACCTGGGCGTCGCGGAGCAGGCCGAGCGCATTATCCGCCTGGAGGACGGCAAGGTTGCCGAGGACAGCGGGGTGATCGGATGAAACGCCTCACCCTGAATCAGGTTGCCCGGGCGAATCTCCGGGTCAACCGGAAGGCTTACGTCAGCCTTTTCCTGGGGATCCTGCTGGCTGTGTACCTGGCCACTGCCACGAGCCTGTGTGCCTGGGGCACCGTCCGGGGCCACGAGGAGCAGATGGCGCGGCGGGTCGGCTGGATGGATATGTTCCTGCTGAGCGGCGAAAGCGCCACGGATGAACAGCTGCGCCGCTGCGGATTCTTCCGGGAAATCGGCCACGTCACGGTGACCTCCGTAGCGGAAGGCACGAATCTCTGCGCCGGATATTATGACGAAACCGCGGCTAAGCTCATGAACCGGACGCTGCTGAGCGGCCGCATGCCCGAAAAAGCCGGGGAGGTCGCCGCGGAGCAGAGCGCGCTGATCCGGCTGGGCTATGAAAACGCAGAGGCAGGCGAAACGCTGACGCTGAGCATGGAACCGATTTACGGGATCGCTGAGGAAAAAACCTTTACCCTGGTGGGTATCCTCAGCGACCAGACCGACACGTTGGATACCTGGCACGACGAGCCGGGCATGCGCTTTCCCGCTCTGCTGGTGTCCCCGGAGGAAACCTGGGAAGTCGGCAGCGCGCTGGTGCACCGGGTGCTGACCTATGCCCCGGCGATTACCCTCAACCAGGTGGAGCGCAACTGCCCCGTGCCGCTGAATGAGCCCATCGGCGTGAGCCGGGAGTACGGCACGGTGACGTACTGGGATTCCGGCTGGGAACGGGCGTCAAAGCTGATCAGCCGGATTCTGATCTGGGCGGTGCTCGGCGCCGCGCTGATGCTCTCCGCCTGCGTGGGGATCACCTCGGCCATGGAGAACCTGCTGAGCCGGAAAACAGAGGATATCGGCATGCTGCGGGCCATCGGCGCCACGCGCCGGCAGATCCGCCGCGTCTACGGCGCGGAGGCCTGGCTCCTGGCGGCCACCGCGCTGCCGGCAGGCCTGGCAGCGGGAATCCTGACGGCCTGGATTATTTCCCGGATCGCGCCGGACCAGATCGCCTTCTCGCTGAACGCCTGGCTGCTGATCCCGATTCTGGGGCTGTCCCTCCTGTGCGTCTTTACCGCTTCCCGCCTGCCGCTGTATCACGCCTCCCGCCAGATGCCCATGGGCGTGCTGCGGGACACGGCGCTCCTGCGCAAGGCCGGGAAGCTCCGGAGCCGCACTCAGTTCCGGCCGGACCGGCTGATCGCCGGGCGCCGCACGCGGCTGCATCCGCTGCGCCAGGCCGGCACGGCCGGGATGATCGCGCTGACCCTGTTTTCCACCCTGATGCTGGGCGAACTGGTGCTGGGGTACCGTCAGAGGAATGAGGACACGCCGGCCTTCCAGCTGTACGGCGCCGGTATGGCCGTATCGGACGATCCCTTCTCCCAGATTATTCCGGAGGACGCCATGAGCCCGGCGGACCTGCGGCGGATCGCCGCTGTTCCGGGCGTCAGCGAGGTACGGAGCGTGACGGAAATGACCGTGAACCTGCTGCTGGACGAGGTACCGGAATACTTCCGCTCCGGATTTTCCGGGGAGACCGGGCCAGACGGCAGCACCGTGCTGAGAAACATCGGCGTGCTGACTGAACTCTGGGCCGGATCAGACTGGCTCTTCTATACTGACGAGGATCTGGCGGACGCTCGGGCCCGCCGGGACGAGAACGACATCCTGGATATGTATGTGCGGGCCGTGGAGCAGCGGGACGAAATCCGCGCGCAGCTGGGGCTCACGGAATCTGTGGTGCCGGTTTGCCTGTACGTGGCGGACCTGGACGCGGAAGCACTGCAGCGCAACGTGACTGACGGAAGTATCGATCCGGAAAAGCTGGACAGCGGGGAGCAGGCGCTGGTATACGCGCCGGTCGTCGCCGTGAAGAAGGAAACGGAGAGCGGCTACAGGATCGAACGGTGGCTGATGCCGGATCAGATCCGGGAGCATGAGTGGGATATCGTCATCTCCAACGACGCTTTTTCCGCGGGGATGCCGCTGAAGCTGCTGGAGCTGGCGGGGCAGCCCGAGGAAGAATCGTACGGCGAATATATCGGGGCCGCGTACCCTATGGAGGAAAGCCCTGCCGGGTACCGGGCCCAGACCCGGGAGGCAGTCAGGGCGGATGTGACCGTCGGCGCGGTGCTCAGCGGGGACGTGGAAATCAGCGGCTGCTGGATGACCGGCTTCTCCGTGATTCTGACGCGGAAAGGCGCGGAAGCGCTTGGGCTGAAGATGCCGGCTCCGTCCTGTACGAACGTGTATCTCTCCGGGAATCTGACGGCGGAAGAGGAGAAGGAAGCCGAAAGCCGGATCAGCCAGATCGCCCTGAACAGCTGGACGAGCGTGGAGAACCGGCTGCAGCAGAGCCGGGAATACCGGGCGAAGAAGACGAAGCAGATGCTGCTCTTTGCCGGACTGATTCTGCTGTTCTTCGCGGTATCCGTGTTCATGCAGGTGTCCGGCGCCGCCCGGCAGATCCGCGCTGAAACCCGGACCATCGGCACTCTCCGCGCCGTCGGCGCGGATCTGAAGACGCTGGTGGGCTGCTACCGTCTGCCGGTGTGGGTGAGCGCGGCTGCCGCGCTGGTTCCGTGCGCGCTGTTCTACGGGCTCACGGAGCTTCCGGGGCTGCGGCTCTTCAGCGTCAACCATCCGGTGATCATGCTTCCGGTGCTGGCTCTGCTGGCCGGCTGCGTGGCCCTGGCCTGTATCGCGGGCATCCGGAACCGCCTGGCTGGCGTGACACGCCGGTCGATTGTTGAGAATATCAGGGAATTGTAATAAAGGTATATAGGGAGTTTTACATATGAAAATGAGAAGACTGCTTGCGGTCCTGCTGACCGCCTTGTTCCTTGCACCCTTTTTCACCGCCCGGGCGGAGACGGCCTCGGCTTTTGAGACGGATATGAACGCGGTGCTCCGGGGAATGGACCGCTCCTGGCTGCAGGGGTACACGCCTGCCGCGGAGGGAGACCGCTGGACGATGATCCTGCCTGTCCGGTCCGATGCTGCTGTGGGCCAGATCACGGCGGAACTGGCGCTGCCCACGGAGCGCGTCGCCCTGTTCAAAGGCGGGAAGAAAACAGTGACCGCCCGGATGGAAACCCAGGGGGTCTGGGGCGTGCGCTTCACGATGGATCTGTTTCCGGAGCAGAAGAATGCGGATTATCCCTGCGTGATCCGGCTGTCGGGGAGAGACCGAGAGGGGAAGGATCTGGCCGCGGACATTCCCTATGTCATCCGGATGCGCGGCGCGAAGGAAAACCTGGAAACCCCACGGGTCGAAATCACGGACCTGCAGGCGAACCTGTCCGTCGGGGAGGACGGAGACGTGCAGGTGACCCTGGCCAATCCCTGCGGCGCGGCGATCCTGGAGGATCTGGAGCTGAAGATCTCGGACGGCGCGGGGCACATTCTTCCACGGGGCGCGGAGACACTGAAGATCGGCACGCTGCCCATCGGGGAAAGCGTCACGGTAGCCTATCCGGTTACGGTGACCGAAAAGGCGGAGGTCGCCCCCCACGTGCTGAAGCTGGATCTGGCCTGGACTGCTTTGGGCCAGGCAGGCTCCTGCAGCGTCAGTCATACTGTGCCGGTCCGGCAGGAGATCCGTCTGGAGCAGGGCGGACTGAAGATGGCGCCGACGGTCACTGCGGGGGATTCCGTCAGCTTGTCCCTGCCGATTATGAACATGGGGAAGGCGGATATCGTAAACGTGCTGGCGACGATTACCCTGCCGGGGATCACCGAGCGGCAGAGCGTGCTGGTGGGCACCATCCAGCCCGGGGAGACGAAGCAGGCGCAGATGATCCTGTCTCCCGCAAAGGATATCACCGGAGATTTCTCCGGAACCCTGGCAGTGGAATGCACGGATCGGGACGGGAATCCCGCCTCCTTCCGGCTGCCGGTGAACCTGACGGTGGAACAGCCGATTAAAAACGAAACGGACAAAACCGTGACGGGAGAGTCCGTGAAGGCGGAGAAGCCGGCTGTCCTCACCATAGCCTTTGCCGGCGCCTGCGCCTTGCTGACGATGCTCCTGCTGACTCAGGGCCTGGTTCTGCGCCGGAAACTGCATCGGCTGGAAGAAGAAAAACTATAGGCAAAAGTAAAACATTTGCTTGTAAATGTTTCATAATTGCGCTATTATAGGTTTGCAATAGGGGGTTCTATTTATCATGAGAACAAGAAAGGGGCGCTGACATGGCTACCGCAGTTGTAAAGGATGCAAACTTCAATATGCGCATAAATAAGAAGAAAAAAGCAGATCTGGAATCACTATATGGCCGTTTGGGTATGACCTTGCCGGAAGCAGTCAATATTTTCTTTGAGAATTCACTGCTGGTTGGTGGATTGCCCTTTAGCGTTCGCCTTCCCCGCTATTCCAGGGAAACAGAAGCAGCTATGCAGGAAGCGAAGGATATCATATCCGGGAAGGTATCAGCAAAATCTTACAGTTCTGCCCGGGAGCTGTTTGATGAGTTGGATGCGGAATAATGCTGATACTCAAGACAACTACGCGATTCCGTAAGGACTACAAGCGGCTTAAGAAGCAGGGGAAGGATATGAATCTCCTGGAAGCGGTCATCGATGATCTTCTTGCCGGAAAAGTCCTGGATCAGAAATATAAAGATCATGCTCTGGTGGGAGATTATGTGGGATTTCGGGAATGTCACATTCTTCCGGACTGGCTGTTAATCTATGCGATTGATCATGGCCAGTTGCTTTTGACGGTAACCAGAACAGGGTCACATAGTGATTTATTTGATGAATGATATGGTAACTCTTATTTTATAGTCGCCCGGAGTAGCATACAGCGCTGCGCCAGAGGCTTGACTGTGAAGGTGTCGACGCTGGCCGGGATGATGAAGGTCTCGGCATAATGCACGGTGAAGGGGGCAAAACGACCCTCGGGGGAGGAAATAACTGCCCCTTCGCCGTCGACGATATTGCACATACTGACGCTGTCCTCCGAGGACAGCGTTTTTTCTCCGGATAATGTGTACCGCCGGGTCTCGATGAATTCCCGCTCGTGCAGCCCGGTCCGCTCGACGGTGCCGGTCTCGTCCTGTTCGAGCAGCGTTACCCTGCCGATCAGGTTTTTCTTTACCCACCCGGTGGTTCTGCCCCAGTCGATGACGGCCGCGCCATGGTCGATGTGCACCGGGCGGGGCTTTCCGTCCAGCCCCAGCCGGCCCCAGTCCCACAGCTTGAAGGTGAAGATGTACGGCGTCGCGCTGATTTCCAGTACCACCGTGTCCCTTCCGGAACAGTGGACCGTTCCGGCGGGAATCAGGAAGTGATCGTGCTTTTGAACCGGGAAGGCGTTGACATATTTTTCGTCCGGGAAGGGCTGTCCGGTTTCCTGGGCTGTCCGCAGGTCCCGGATCATGTCGTTCCGGTCGATTCCTTCCTTCAGCCCGAGATATACGTGCGTGCCGGGTTTGCATGCCATGACATAATAGCTCTCGTCCTGGGTGTAGTGCATGCCGAACCGGTGCTGGATGTATTCCGTCACCGGGTGCACCTGCAGGGAGAGGTTCTGCCCCTCCATGGTATCCAGGAAGTCGAAGCGGATCGGGAATTCGTCCCCGAACCGGGCCTGCACCCGTTCTCCCAGGAGCTTCCGGGAGGCAAAGAACACGACGTTGATCGCCGGAAGCTCCACCCGGACGTTTCCGAAGCGCATGAGGATGCTGTTTTCCTCCGGAACACCGTCGAAGGCCCAGGCGTAGTTCTCCGCCTCCGGGTCCAGCCCGCAGGTTTCCTTCAGCCACTGGCCGCCCCATACCTCCGGGGCGTAATAGGGAACCAGCCGGAAGGGCTCCGTGGCGAAGGTATTCAGCCCCGCCCGGAGGGCTTCTCCGGGAATCATCTTCGGCTCATTCGGGACCACCGTGTCCGCATACCAGTCCAGTGTGGGCAGCAGTTCCCGTTTCCGCCGGTCGGCCATCCGCCATTCCACGAAGTAGCCCTGCTTGAATTTGCGGAGCCGGTCTTCTTCCGGGTTGTCTGCCTTCCAGTTTGTCATCCCCCGGCGGAAGCGCAGCTGGATTTCCCAGCGGGGAAGATCGAAGTAAACCAGCGTGTCGCCCCGGGTCACCAGGGACGCCCCGACCCCATAGACGATGATCAGGCCTGAAGTCTCCCGGATTTTCCGCCGCAGGGCTTCGACCTTTTCCGGAATGAAGACGTCCTCCAGGCGCAGGGTATTCATGACGCCGAACACTCGATCGTCTGTCAGGAACGGGGAAATCAGCCGCCGGTACGCTTCGTCCGGCAGGGTGCACTCCTCCGCGTCGAACATCGTGCCGCCCAGCCGGGAAAGCGCGGCGACGATTTCAGCCCGGTTGAGCTGGGTGTAGAATTCCGCCGTGATCACATACCGGCCTTCGGGATGCCGGGACAGCCGGGTCAGGATTTCCTCCCAGCCGGAGAGCGCCTCCCAGCCCGGGATGTTCTTCTCCGGAAAACGGTCAAAGGTTGTCTTCATGATTGCCTCCGTACGCCTTCGTATTCAGGCAGGCTGCCCCGATGATCCCTGCCCGGTTGCCCAAGGCGGCGGGAACGGCCCGGACCGGCGCGAAGCGGGCGCCGTATACCTGCCCGGCCAGAATCCGGTTGATCTCCGGCAGGAAAAGCTTCGCCGCTCCGCTGACGCCGCCGCCGACGACGATCACCTCCGGCCGGAGGGCGTTGGCCAGGTCGGCAGCCAGCGCGCCGAGGGCTTCCCTAAAAGCGGAAACCGCCTTTTCAGCGAAGGGATCCGTTCCGACGGAGCTGAAAATCTCCCGGGCGGTTTTCGTGCACCCGGAGAGCTCGCAATAATGCTTCTCCACAGCCGGAGCGGAAGCGTATGCTTCATAGCAGCCGTTCCGGCCGCAGTTGCAGGGCTTCCCATTTTCACGGTACAGCAGATGCCCGAATATATACGCCATTCCCCCGTACAGATCCCCGTCCAGGACGCCGTCCTTCACGAAGCCGCCGCCTACGCCGGTGCCGACGGTGAGCATGGCCATCCGGCGGAATCCCCGGCCCGCGCCGTATAGCGCCTCTCCCAGGGCCGCAGTCTGCGCGTCGTTGGCGATGCGGACCGGCCGCCGGAAGCGGCGCGCCAGATCCCGGGCAATCTCCCGGTTCTCCCAGCCGAAGTTGTTGGAATACAGAACCGTTCCGGCGGCCGTATCGATGAGCCCGGGTACGGCCATGCCGACTTCCTCCGCACCGGCGGCGCCGGGCAGCTGCTCCGCGGCCCGGACGACGGTGTCCAGAACCGCTTCGTATCCTTCCCGGAGCGGCGTCGGGGCCTGCTCCGAACACAGGATTTTTCCGTCCTCCACCAGGCCGTACTTGATGGCCGTTCCGCCCAGATCGATTCCCAGTCTGATCATGATTTTCTCCCTCCGGAGACGTTTTTCTCCTGATTTCCGGTTCATCATAACATAATTGCGAAGAAAGAAAAAGTAGTGGAACGGGGGGACGGACCTTTTTGGACCAAGAGTGGTCCAAAAAGGTCCGTCCCCCTGTTCCATTCCCCTGTTCCACTTGAAATGCATATCAAACAAATAAAGAATATGCAAAAGTTACATATTAGATTGACATACATGTGCAAAAAGTGCATAATATATATCGGATGGAGGTGCAATAATGTGAATGAGCTGAAAGCACAGCGCAAAAAAAGCGGACTGACACAAAAAGAAGCTGCCGGAAAGATCGGTATCTCCTTACGCTCCTATATTTCCTATGAAAATGATGAAACAAAAGCTGACACTCCGAAGTATCGGTTTCTTCTGGCGGAAATGAACGAGATCAGCCGAATTGATGAAGAGCATGGGATCCTTACGGTCGACGAGATTGTGGTAGCATGCAGTGAAATCCTGCAGGATTATCCTGTACAGTATTGCTATCTTTTCGGATCTTATGCAAAAGGAAAAGCTTCTGCGACCAGTGATATTGATCTTCTGATTTCTTCCGGAATTTCTGGTCTTCGCTTCTATGAACTCACTGAAAAACTCCGGGAAAGGTTACGAAAAAAAATAGATCTGCTGGATATGAAACAGTTAATCGGGAATGAAGAACTCCTGAATGAAGTGCTGAAGGATGGGATCAGAATATATGGATAACGTGAAAAATGATGAATATTATATCAATAGAATTATTGGTGATCTGGCCTTTATTATCAGGCATATGAAGGATGTGGATGCTGAAGAGTATTCCGGGAATGAGATCCTGCAGGATTCCATGATGTTCCGTCTGATTCAAATATCCGAAAATGCCCGAAAGCTGAGTGATGGTTATAAAGAGCGGTATACAGATATACCATGGACAGCAATGACCGGTCTCCGTAACCGTATTGTTCATGATTACGGCAATGTGAATCATGCAATCATTTTCGATACACTAAAGCAAGATATCCCTGCCTTATCAGATAGCATAATCAGACATAGAACCCTGGAGGAAAGAGCAGCGGAATATGGCGGGAAGCTGAATCTCGATGGGGAACTTAGCTGGAAAAGTGATCCGGCCGGAAGAGAAATCTGGTAAAGGGTGGAACAGGGGGACGGACCTTTTTGGACCAGGATTGGTCCAAAAAGGTCCGTCCCCCCGTTCCACAATAAAGCCTCCCCTTGATGCAAGGGGAGGCGGCCTGAAAGGCCGGAGGGGATTATTCTTTCTCCGTGTCGAGGCGCTGGCGGTCGACGAGCTCGGCAAAGATGCCGCCTTTGGCAATGAGGTCGTCATAGGTACCGTCCTCGGCGATTTTGCCGCCGTCGATGACCAGGATCCGGTCGCACCGGCGGATGGTGGACAGGCGGTGCGCGATGATGATTCTCGTGCACTTCATCTTGTCCAGGGCTTCGGAAACCTTCCGCTGGGTAATGTTGTCCAGGGCGGAGGTGGCCTCGTCGAAGATCAGAATGCGGGGTTTCGGGGCGATGGCCCGGGCGATGAGCAGCCGCTGCCGCTGGCCGCCGGAGATGGTTCCGCCGCCCTCCTGCAGCATGGTGTGCATGCCCATGGGCATATCCCGGATGTCGTCGGCGATGCCCGCGATCTCCGCGGCCTGCCAGGCTTCGTCCAGCTTCAGGGTCGGCGCGGAGATCGTGATGTTCTCAAAGATACTGCCGGAGAAGAGCCGCCCGTCCTGCATCACGACACCGATCTGCCGGCGCACGGAATGCAGATCCAGATGCTGCAGGTCCTTCCGATCGTAGGTGATCATGCCTCTGGAGGGCTTCTCAAAGCCCAGCAGCAGACGTACCAGCGTGGATTTGCCGCAGCCGCTGCGCCCGACGATGGCAACGTATTCCCGGGGCTTGACCTGCAGGTTGAAGTCCTCGAAGAGGGGCTTGCTGTCCGGGTCGTAGCCGAAGGTGATATGGCTCAGCTCGATGCTGCCGGAAAGCCGCGTCACCGTCTCCTTGCTGTCGGCGGTCTCCGGCTGGGCGGCCAGCAGGGGCTTCATCAGGTTGATGATGGGCTTGACAGAGGCGGCGGAGAGGGCCACGGAGGCCAGGGCCGAGAAGGCGGAAGAAATATAGGCATAGGACGCGTTGAAGGCGAAATAGTCCGCGATGCTGACCCGGTTCTTCGTCGCCACGTAGTACATGACCGCGGTGACTGTCAGGGAAACGGCGGTGGTGAACACGTTGGACAGCCGGATGATGGCAGGCGGGTTGAAGGTCAGTTCCGCACTCTTCACGTAAATCTGAGACCACTTGGAGAAAGCCCGGTTCTCCGCGCCGCTCAGGCGGATCTTCTGGATACCGGTGATCAGGGAGTACACCAGGCCCCGCTCCTTGGCTGTATATTCCATCTTTTCCTGGTCCAGGCGCATCTGCACCCGGGCGGAGAGCAGGGAGATACCCAGGGTCACCAGGGTCACGATCAGGCTGGGCCACACCAGGCTCGGCGCGAAGGCAAAGATCTGGAACAGATACACCAGACTGAAGATCCCCGTCACCGCGGTGGAGAATACCGAGTCCACCAGGGTGTTGCACAGGGAATCCATATAGGAAATATGCTGGTTCAGCTCACCCACGGAGTACTCCCGGAAGAAGGTGGCCGGCAGGGAGAGAATCCGCATCATGGAGGCGGCGCTCACGTTCACGCTCAGCTTGTACCGGATGCGGGACAGCAGCATGTTCCGGATGATGTTCAGCAGGATATTGGTCACCGTGACAAAGAAGAGGAAGGAAACCACCGCGAGCAGCAGCCGTTCGCTGCCGGTGGTGATGACCGTTCCGGTCAGAATCTGGTTCAGCTTGGGCACCAGCAGGCCCAGCAGCGTGACGGCCAGGGCAGCCAGGCCGAAGGTGATCCCGTCCCGGGGCGTCAGGCAGCTGAGCATGTAGCGCAGCAGGTCCCGCAGCTTCAGCTCCCGCTGGGGCAGGGGACGGTAGAAGCACAGCGCTTCCTCGCTGATGTTTGCCGCCGTCCGCCCGTTCACCTTCACCTTCAGGCCGGTGGCAGGGTTGGAATATTCATACCCGCCCATCTCGGAGGGCAGCACCGCGATGACCGCGCCGGTGCTCTTCAGGGAGGTGATCATGGGACCCATGGCGTCCTTCTGCCAGCCTTTGGAGAGTATCACCTCGCGGTAGAGGATCCCGGTGGGGGACAGGAGGTAGTCCAGGCGGTCCCGCAGGTTCCGGATGGCCGGGGGTACCTCCTTTTCCTTGATGCCCATATGTTTGAGCAGGGCGGAAACCGCGTCGCTCACGTCCTCCTGGCTGTCGAGGGAACTGCGGGTTTTCCGGCCCGTTACGGAGCGCGCGATGTTTTCAAAGGAGTCGCTTAACAGTTCTCTTTCATGCTTTTTTCTGAATTCAATCTGATCGTCAAACCAACCCATGGATCACGCCTCCTTTCTCACTCGTTGCTGACGAGGCTTGCGTACATGCCGCCATTGGCATAGAGCTCGTCATGGGTGCCGCGCTCCACGATCTTTCCCTTGTCCAGCACGATGATCTCGTCGCAGTCCCGGATGGTGGAAAGGCGGTGGGCGATGATGATGCAGGTGATGCCCCGGGCGTTAATGGACTTGATGACCTCATATTCCGTCTGCGCGTCCAGGGCGGAGGTGGCCTCGTCCATGATGCAGATCGTGGGATCCTGGCTCAGGGCCCGGGCGATCTCCAGGCGCTGCCGCTGACCGCCGGAGAGGTCCCGGCCGCCGTCCAGCAGCTTATGGCCGAACCCGCCGTCGCGGGTCAGGATGTCGTCGTAGATGCCCGCGTCCCGGGCGGCCAGGGTGACCTCGAAGTCCTCGATAGAGTCGTCCCACATTTTGATGTTCTGCGTGATCGTGTCTTCAAACAGCGTAATATCCTGGTCGATGACGCTGACGGAGCCGGTGAACACATCCCGGTCGATGTCTTCCAGCGGCACCCCGTCGAAGGTGATGGATCCGCTCCAGGGCCGGTACAGGCCGGAGATCATCTTGGCCAGGGTGGATTTGCCGCAGCCCGTCCGCCCCACGAAGGCGATCTTTTGCCCGGGCTTCACGGTCATGGAGAAGTCCGTGATCTGGGGCTTGCCCAGCCGGGAGTATCCGAAGGTCACGTTCTTCAGCTCGATGGCCCCGGAGAGCTTCTGGTATTCCGCGGTCTTTTCCCGCGGCGCGAAGGAAGGATCCTCGGGATAGCTCATCACGTCGTCCACCCGCTCCATCTGGGTGGTCATTTCCTGCAGGCTCTGCCCGGCCATGATCAGGTTCGTAGCCGGCGCCATGAAGGAAGAGACGAAGCCCTGAAAGGCCATGACCATACCGGCGGTGAACTGCCCGAGGATCACCAGCAGCACGCCCAGGCCCAGCACCGCGATGTTCGCAATGGACGTGATGGCCGACGGCAGGCTGCCCAGGAACAGGTTCAGCCGCGTGTAGGAGACGGACTGGGTGTTGACGCTGGCCTGATATCCGGCCCACCGGCCGAAGAAGCCGTTCTCCGCCCCGCTGGATTTGATCGTCTCGATCATGGAAATGCCGCTCATGGTCGCAGAGGACAGTTTCGCGGCGTCCCGCTGCTGCACTCTGGTGATGTTTACCCGCCTGGACGTCACCACCGCGGACACGATCAGGTTCAGCAGGATGGCTCCCACCCCGATGAGCGCCAGCAGCCAGCTGTACCGGATCATGACCACCAGGTAGAAGACCATCATCATGAGCTGGATCGCCAGCGGCGCGAAGATCTGCACCATGGACGTGGCGATGGAGGCGTTGGTGGACTGCCGGTCGGCGATGTCCCCCGACAGCCGCTGGCTGAAGAACTGCATGGGCAGCCGCAGCACCTTCCATAAATAGGAAGAACTGCCATAGGAGGTCATTTTTCCCTGAATCTTAAGGGAATACACCGCGGAGATCCACGTCACCGCCACGCTGACGCAGGCAAAAACCAGAAACAGCAGAATAAACGGCGTCAGCCATTCCGGATTGGACCCGGACAGAAGCCTGTCCAGGAACGTTCTCGAAAAGGCCGGCTGAATAATGCCCAACAAGGAAGAAATCGTCGTCGTCAGCACCACGAAGGCCACCGCCGTGCCGGATCCCTTCAGCCGTTCCTTCGCGTAGGAAATCATGGACTTCGGCTTTCCGGAGGGGACGAAGTCCTCTCCGGGCTCGAAGAAGAGGCAGACGCCGGTGAACTCCCGGTCGAATTCCTCCCATTCGATCTTCACCCGGCCCCTTGCCGGGTCGTTGATGATCGCCTGTTTCCCCTGGAACCCGCAGAGAACGACAAAGTGGTTGAACCCCCAGTGGATGATGCAGGGGAAGGGCCCTTCCTCCTGCAGGTCCTCAGGCTCCACCCGCCAGGCGTTAGCCTTCATCCCGTAGCTCCGGGCCGCCAGCATAATATTCTTCGCGCTGGCGCCGTCCATGGAGACGCCGCAGTCCACCCGGGCCTGCTCCAGCGGAATCCATTTCTTATAGAAGTGCATAATCATGGTCAGGGAGGCCGCGCCGCATTCCAGCGCCTCCATCTGCATGACCACGGGCACGCGCACGGATCCCTTTTTTACCGGCGTTGGCACGGTCTTCCGGCCGAGTAAACCGCCCAGCCTGCCGGACAGGCCGCGCAGCTTTTCAGCCAGACCGCCCGGATTTCCGTCTTTCTTTTCACTCAATCCGAACTACCCCCTTACTGCAGCAGCAGGGAAATGGGATGCAGATCCTCGGTGACGGCGATCCCGGAGTATACTCCGTTTTCCAGGTCCGTTTCCACCGGCACCAGGACCACAGGATCCCCGGCCTTCAGATCCCCGGCCTTCAGCAGGCGGATCGGCGCGTTATTCTCCAGCACGACCAGCTCGACGGAATCGCCCGTACTCAGGTAATACTCCTTCCCGTCGATCTCCACGACGCCCTGGGCCATGATGCCGTCCGCCTTCACGTACGGCACATAGCACGTGCCCTTTCCGTTCTCCACGGCCACGGCCACCGCGGCGGTGGTCCGGATATGGCCGAAGATCCCCCACAGAATAGCCCCAACCAGCAGCGTAATCACCGCCGCCAGAATCAGCCACACCCCGGGGGACGTCACCCGGAGATAATCGTTCAGACTCTCAGGGGACTCCACCGCCTCCAGACTCTTCTCCCGGAACAGAGAGACCTTTTTCTCTTCCTTCGGCTGCTCAGACACAGGCTTCCACTCCTCTCACAAAGAAAGAATCATTCACGCAGAAAAAACGAAAGACCGGAATTGAACTGCAAAATCAACTCATTATAACAGAACAACTGCAGAGCGACAAGAAAAATATATTCCTTCCGGCGCTTTACACCACTGTCACATCAAGCGATGTGTCAATTGGCCCATACCTTTGGCACCCCGTTCGACTCATAAGGTAGATTTTTACTTTGGCAATTAAGACACATTTTTTGGTGAATAACTGACGGCGGGCAAATCAATTGCGTATAGAATAGTGTATATACCGTATATATCATGCGGCCCCGGACCGGTCAGGAAAGCCGCATGCCGTTTTCCCTGGGGATATGCCTCGGAAAGGTTTGCCTGCCCGACTGTTTAGTCACTTAACTATTGCGTATTTTTTGTGTGTTTTTTTGACAGTTTACAATGGAATGTGGTATTATAATTTGGATATACCCTTTTGGATCAACTGGCGAATTTGCTGATTTTGTGGGAGAGGATTGCAGGCTATGAACAGGCAGAAAGTGAGCATTGATCTGGTTCAACTGATGATCTACATTCTCAAGCGCTGCTGGCTTGTGATCATTTGCGCCGCCATCGGCTTTGGGGTTATGTACTGGCGCTCCTCCAAAGCACCGGACATGTATACTGCTTCCGGTACCATGTTTGTCACCAACAACAATCCGAATCTGGTTAATTACGGCTACGCCAGCACCTCCGATTTTTCCAGCGCGGTACAGCTGGTCAATATTTACAGTGAAGTGATCCGCACCGAGAACGTTATGCAGCGTGTGTTGGAATATCGCATCGAGAATACCGAAGAAGACGGGGAGGAGCAGGATCTCCTGCTGAGCCAGAAGTATCCCTGGCTGACCACAAGTTATATCCGTGCCAGCATTGCCATGTATTCTATCAATGAGACACCCATGGTTCGGGTTGTATGTACTACGCCTATGCCCCAGGTCTCCGCGGACATCTGCAATGCTGTGCTTCAAGTGGCTCCCGCGGCGATCAAGGAAGTGGTCGGCGCCGGAGACGCAAAGCCACAGGATTTTGCGACGGTCCCGATGTTCGCCAACGCTCGCAGCGAAAAGAAAAAAGGGTTGATCGGTGCGGTGGCTGGGGCTGTAGCTGCTGCGGGGCTGCTGACGCTGCTCTTCCTCCTGAACCGGAAGGTGGAAAAGCCCGGGGAGCTGCAGAATCAGTATACGCCGCCGATTCTTTCCTGTATACCCCGCAGAAAGGAGAACGATAAGGATCCAGGCGTTTTTCTTCTGAACGAAGCGAGTGAAATGGACGAGATTGAGAGCTACGCCAAGCTTCGGATGAACCTGATGTATACACTTGTCGGAAAAAAGAATCATACGGTTCTGGTCACCAGCGCCGTCTCCGGGGAAGGAAAATCCACCGTCGCCGCGAACCTGGCGGTTTCGATGGCAATGAGCGGTAAAAAGGTGCTGCTGGTGGACGGGGATATGCGCCGGGCGTGCCAAAGCGATATCTTCTATTTTGACACCCAGGTTCCCGGCTTATCCGATCTTCTGCTGGGCAGCGCAAAAATAAAAGAGGTTATTCTTCACGCTGTTCAGAAGAATCTGGATCTTTTGCCGGCCGGTTCTCCGCCGCCGAATCCCAGTGAACTGCTGGAATCCGCTGCCACGCGGGAATTATTGGCAAAAGCGGAGGAGAAATATGATCTGATCGTAATCGACGTTCCGCCGGTCAACATTGTCGCGGATCCCCTGGCTCTTTCCGCCCTGGCAGCCGGCGCTCTGTTCGTGGTACGGCAGCATTTTTCGGATCACCGGGAAATCCGCCGGGCCCTGATCGCCGCGGAGCAGACCGGCCTGGAGGTGCTTGGCTTCGTTTTCTATGGGGAGAGGCTGCATCAGGGAAGCTATTACAGCCATAAATCCCATGAAGGATATAAGTATTATCATGCCTATGACACCCGATCCAGCTCCGGAACTGTTCGCAAACCTGCTGTAAAGGACGCGTTCCGGGACAACCGCGAGGAGGACGGAAAATGAAATCCATTCGAAAACTGTTCCCAGCTATGCTCATCTTGCTGCTGATATTCTGCTGGACCACGGGTTCGACGGCTGCACCCGCATCCCTGGATCTGCCAGAATGGACAGAAACGATCTGCGAATGGGACGAAGCCGGCCGTCTGGTCAGCGAAACTGTCGTCAACACAGACGGTGCTCCAGCGCTGAACAGCCGCGGCTTCTATCGGGCGGAATATACCTATGATGCAAGGGGCAATCTACTCTCTGAAAAGTGCTTTGGCTTAAACGGTGAGCCTGTGAACGCAGACGGTGGGTATGCATCAGTCCTGTTTGTCTATGAGAACGGGCATCTTGTATCTGAGGATTGCTATGCGGCGGATGGGAGCCGGGCGGATATTCCGGACAGTTACAGCTTCCGCCGGGATACCTGGGATGGGGGACAGATCCTTGCTACCGAGTATTTTGATGCTTCAGGAAATCCAACCCAGCCGACGGGCGGCTTCGCGAAGATCCTGTATGAAGTCGAGGAGGACGACAATTTCCGGGTTATCACAAAGACTTATCACGCGGCGGACGGGTCTCTTCTGATCGGTTCTGAGGGCGGAGCAAAGGTTATATATACCTATGCAAAGAACCTTAATGCCGCGGTGAACGCCCGTGTGGACAACATGGGTCTTGGAATGCTGCTTCCTTCCGGAGAGCGTGGGGAAGAACTCCCGAGTGACGCACCGACTTCCGAGCGCGGCGCGCTGTATGATGACGATGAGCATTATTATAGTTCAGACAGCAAGCCCATGCTGCTCTCTACTGAAATTTTCGGGGCGGCAGAAGAAATGACTCTGGGGGCCAAACGCTGGCACCGGGAAATCCGAACCTATGATAACCGCGGCAATCTGATCCGTACGGATTATCTTAACGCGGAGGGAGAACCAATCATTGCATCCAATGGCTATGCGTCAGTAGTAAATACCTATGACGACGCTAACCGGGTTATCCAGATCGATTATCTGGATCGGGATGGCAATCTGATCAAAATGCTGAATGGGTATGCCCGGGTAACCTATGAGTATTACGACGACAACAAAATTCACTATACCCGCTATTTCGGAGCGGACGGTGAACGAACCATGATCACCACAGGAATCTCCATGATCGAGTATGAATACAACGGAGGAGAATGGGATTATCGGGAAACCTATTACAATATTGTGGATGAATATACCCAGTCCAACGCCGGTTATGCCCGCATAGAGAAGAAATATGACGGCAGCGGAAACATTGATGAAAGCGGCAACGAAACCTGGGTTCTGAATCCCAGCTGGATCAAATGGGAGCGCTATTTCGGCACGGATATGGAGCTGATTGAGCGCAAAGCCGGGCATGCCGGTATAGAGAACTTCCGGAATGAGTACGGCCAGATCGTCAAAACCGTATACATGGACGATCAATGGACACCCACCCGTTATGAGGAAGGTCAGTACGCCTGGATCGAATTCCGATATGAAGGCTCAGCTCCGAATGAACCGGCAGTTTATGAGGCTTATTTCGACGAGGACGGAAACCCGGTCGAAGGGATCACCGGGGCTTATGCCCGCAGCATGGTATATGGCGGACCGCAGAAGAATCTGCTGCTGGAGGAGGCTTTCTTCGGGGCGAACGGTGAGCCGGACGTTGACATAAACACCGGCGCGCATAAGGCGGTTTATACGTACGACCGGAATCTGATGCAAACCTCCGTGCATTATTATGACGCAGACGGCAGTGCTTCCGAAACCCGCACGGGCGAGGCGGCAATAATGCGGGAGTATAACAGAAACGGGGATCTTCTGTGGGAAGCGACTTTCGGCGCGGACGGAAAACTGGCGGCCATTAACGGCCCGCATGCCGTACAGGTTCATACGTACGATTACGCGGGTAATCATACCGGCGAGAAATACTATGACGCGGAGGGAATGCCCGTCACAAACAGCAACGGCTATGCCTCTGCTACTTATGAATATGATTCAGAAGCGAACATCACGGCGGTTTCCTGGTTCAACGCTGAAGAAGAACCGACTCTGGTTAACGGACGTACAAGGGTAGAACGCCAGTATGACCATGAACATCATATGGTATACGAGCTGAACAAAGGTGTAGACCGTCTCCCGATCCTTCTCAGCGATGGGTATGCGTCACGCCGTCTTGCCTACGATCCGGAAACCGGCTTTACCAGCCGGGTGGACTATTTCGGCACCACTGGCCAGCCGATACTCCTGTCGCAGGGTTATGCATCCATTGAAACGAAGTACGACCATGCCGGCAATCTGATTCTTCGCGCGTATTATGACGAAACCGGCGCGCCAACCGCCCCTGCCTCTCCGGGTTATGCCCGCCTTGAACGGAAGACAGACGCTCAGGGGCGTGTCCTGGAAGAAGCGTATTACAATGCTGACGGTACGCTTCAGGTGAACAGGGACGGCTACGCTGTGGTTGATACGGACTACGAAGGGAACAACGTCACGGTCACTTACCTGGACGACGATCGGAACCCAGCAAGGACCATCTTTGGCTATTCCATCAAGATTACTGAGAACGACTACCGCGGCAAGCTGCTCAGCGTTTCGTATTATGGCACGAACCGTGAACCTGTGAAAATCGCTGACGGCTATCACCGGGAAGAGAACACCTGGGACATTGAAGGACATCAGCTGACTGAAAGCTATTTCGACGAGAAGGGCCGTCTTACAGAGTGTTCGGAAGGTTATGCTTCTTTCCGGTGCGAGTATGATATTCGCGGAAACAGAATTCAGGAAGTTTATTACGGAGCGGACGGACAGGTTACAAATGTGACCGCCGGCGCTGCTGAGGTCAGGCGGGAATATGACCGGGAGAACCATCTCCTCAGCGAGAAATATTTTGATGAGACCGGTGCTCCATACATGCTTCGTGGAGACTATGCTTCCCTCGTCTGTACTTATGACGCCAGCGGTGATCTGCTGACTGAAGCGACTTTCGACGAGAACGGTGAGCCGGTCGTTTCCACCAAAGGCTACGCTCTGAAAACCTGTACCTACGATCCCTCCGGCCGGCTTCTTTCCGAGGAGTATTCGGACGGCAGGGGAACTCTGCTGATGCAGCGCTCCGGTTATGCCCGGAAGGAGCAGACCTGGGATTCCCACGGAAACCTGCGGAGCGAAGCATGGTTCAACGAGAAGGGTGAGCCTGCCCTGCAAAAGAACAGCTACGCCCGGATTGTTTACATATATAACTCCCATAACAACTGTATTCAGCAGGACTGGTATCTGGATGAGACAGAACGCGCCACCCTGCCGGACGGATACAACCGGGTTATCAACAAGTACGACGCCCAGAACCGCCTGACCCGCAGTGCCTGGTATGTCGGGAATGATATCGTTCTGCGGGAGGATGGTTATGCCGCTATCTCTTATGAATATGATAACCGCGGCCGCGTTACCCGTACTATCTATCTGGACCAGAGCTTCCGGCGGATTATTACGAAGAAGGGCTTCGCGGCGGTAGACAACGTCTATGACAACGCCGGGAATGTTCTGCAAGTTCGCTATCTGGATACGAACTTCAAGCTGATCCGCCTGCCGGAAGGATTCAGTGTCTGGAAACGTGAATATGACCGGTATGGCCATGTAACTCAGGAAGAATACCTGGACGAGAACGAGCGAATTGCATCATTAACCAACCGTGAGCCCGCTTCCAGAAACGAGTATGACACCAGGGGACGGCTCATCCGGACAGAGTATCTGAACACAGGTCTGCAGGCTGTTGAAACCCAGTTTGGGTATTCCACGATCGAGTATACGTATGACGACCAGGATCGCCGTACCGGGGTGAGATATCTGAACGCTCAGGGGCTGCCGGTTATGATTTCTTCCGGTTACGCCGGAATCAGATATGAATACAGCGACCAGGGTAAGATCTGGCGAACCACATATCTGGATATAGCCAATCAGCCCACACTCTTCAAGGATGGATATGCTGTTTCCCAAAACACCTACGACAACGATCTGAATCTGACTGACGTTATCTACCTGGATGAACAATTAAGCCGCACTTACATTGCGGCAGGCTATTCCGGCGTTCATCGTACGGTGGATAAAAACGGCAATATTCTCACGGAGACTTATCTGGATAACAACGATACCCCTGTAAACGGCGCAAGCGGTTACGCGACGATGCGCAACACCTGGGACGACCGCCGCCGCCTTGAGCAGAGGGAATACCTGGATAAGGACGGCCAGCCGGCAAAGCTGAGTTCCGGTTACTGCACCGTGAGGTATGTCTATGACGACAGCAACAACAAAATCCGTGAATCCTATTACAACGCGGAAAAGGAACTGATCTGGTGCAATGACGGTTACTGCGAGATTGTTTTCACTTATGATGCCCGAAATCACTGCATTCAGGAAGAACTGCTGAATCGGGAGGGGCAGCCGGCTCTGCATTCCTACGGCCAATATTCTTTCCTGACCCGCACGGTGGATTCAGACGGTCGTGTGATAGAGGTAAAATTCTTCAATACGCGGGGTCTCCCCACCATGTATGCCAACGACTACGCTGAAGCGCACTATGAGCGGGATCTGGCCGGCAGGGAAACCGAGGTCAGCTACTATGATACCGAAGGCAAACCGATGAATGTGCGCCGCGGCTACGCGAAGAAGACCACCGCCTATAACCCTCTGGGCAATGTGACCGAGGAAGCCTACTATGACGCGGATGGCAATCTGACGGATACGACTATGGGGTATGCAAAAGCGGTGTATACCTATGACGATCTCGGAAACCGTATCTCGGCGCAATATCTGAACACTGCCTATCTCCAGGTCGTTCCGGACGGCGCAGCCTATGCGTCCTTTAAAAAGGTCTTTGACGAACAGGGACGCCTTCTGAGCGAAATATACTATGATACGAACGGTCAGCCGACGCTGAACCAGAATG
Source organism: uncultured Clostridia bacterium (assembly GCA_946413245.1). Classification (GTDB taxonomy): domain Bacteria; phylum Bacillota; class Clostridia; order Christensenellales; family Aristaeellaceae; genus Aristaeella. The sequence goes on along the minus strand of CAMKJS010000007.1, from coordinate 18,534 downwards.
GTTTTTCTTCCCATGTCATTTCGTATACTGAAAGCGGACATATTCAGGAGGAAACATACCTGAATGAAAAAGGGGAACCGGTTGCCGTCAGTGGGTACAGCCGCCGTGTTCTCCTCTTTGAAGATGAGGAATCCCGCACCTATGTCATGCGCGTCATGGACGAAAGCCTTTCCCGAGACGCGTACATCGAATCCCGGCAGACCTATGACCGCTACGACCGCGTTATCCGGATCAGCTGGTTCGACGCTGACGGGAATCCCGCCGTCGGTCGGGATGGCGTACATACAACCGTAATGGAGTATACCAGCAGAGGACAGGTATCCCTGGAGCAATACTTTAATGCCGACAACCAGGCTGTACAGGTTGACGGTTCATACGGTGTGAGCCGGACCTACACTCCCTTCGGCATGGTCGAAACCGAAACCTGGCTGGATGCGGACGGCGATCCCGCACCGAACGCGGAGGGCTATGCTTCCATTGTGTATGACTATGATCTGACCGAGGCCTCCCGTGTTGAAAAATATTACTGTGCCTACCGGAATGAGAACGGTGAGCCCTGCGCGGCAAACAACGGTGCATGGGGTATCAGCATGCTGTATTATCCCGCAACCCTGATCTATGACGTTACCTACCTGGATGCCAACGGAAATCCGGCGGATACCACTGACGGTTATGCCGCTCTCCAGTTTGAAGAGGATGAGAACGGCAACCGGACCTGGGAAGGATACTTCGACCGGCTCGGGGCGCAGGTCAACTGTGCGCAGGGCTACTCCAGCCGGGAATGCGGATATGACAGCGAAGGCCGTCTGATTTCCGAACGCTATCTTGACGCGTATAACAAACTGACCAATAACATTGACGGTGTGGCCGGCTGGAATGGTTACTACGACGCTGAAGGCAACCTGATCATTACCAGCCGGTATGACAAGGACAAGAACGCCTTACCAACAGATAATCAGTGAAAGGGGGACGACAGCATGAAGAATACGATAACACGCATCATCCTTCGTTGGATGGCTTTACTTCTCATTATTTGCATCATGCCCATCCTTTCCATGGCAGAAGAAACGCCGGATCAGAACGATTGGCTCTCCTTTCTCCTGATCTGCAATGAAGGCATGAACAACGACAAAGGCAATGCCGGCAACACCCTCATGGTTGCAGCCATGAATCCTATACGGGGCCGGATTCACCTGATGATGTTCACCTGGGACACCTTTGTTGACTACGAGGGCTATGACGTTCCCCAGAAGCTGGATATGCCCTACCGAAATAACGGACCGGAAGAGGCAATGAAAGTTTTCAATGCCAACTTCGGACTGAATATCACACATTACCTTTCCCTGAACTATCTGAACATGGCTTCCCTGATTGACGAATACGGCGGCGTCAACGTGGATGTCACCCGGGCGGAGCGAAATGCCCTGAACGGTATGGTCGCCTCCAAGAAGATTCGCCTTCAGGAGGAAGTGGCGGGGGGTCTCCTCAGCCAGTTGGTGATCGACCTGCTGGCCAAGGAGTATCAGCTGAATGAGTTCGGACCGGATACCCACCTGAATGGCCTTCAGGCGGTAGGATTTGGCTGGCTGCAGTATGATTCCGTATACAATTGCTGTGAACGGGACGCAAAGGTCGTCGCCTCCCTGTTCCACAGCGTAAGCCGCTTTATGAATGACCGGGTTACTCTCTATACTGACAGATCCGGCTATCCCGATGAAGCCAGAGGAAAGCGGATCATTAATCTGGACAATCTTACGGATGATGACTATACCTTCATCCGCATGCTGATCGCCCCAATCTTCGACATGTCCGATAACAACATGGAAGAAGAAGAAATCAAAGCCATCACCCTCTCTCTTGCCAGAGTCGCGTACCAGGCCAAGCGGGAAGGAACGGATCTCATGGAGCTGATTCACACCACGGTGCTGCCATTGGAAGCAACCAAACCGTATGATATTATAGCAGGGAATCAGGGACACCTGGTGGACAAGGAAGCCAACATCGCTGCGATCAACGAATTCCTGTACAGCGACGATTAAGAAAGGGCAAGCACGGCACTGACCGGATTGGCAGGCTGGACGAACTCTGGAACATACCTGCCTGCCCGCTGAGCAACCGCTTCGCGGGCAGATTCACATCCCGGAACACTACCGGGATCGGCGAAGCTTACATTTTTTTAAGTCCTCCTTTGTTGCAAGGGGGAGCGAGGGAAGCGTCAGCCCAGTGGGCTGTCCGGCACAAGCCGGAAGTGACCCGAACGAGTCAACCGAAACAAGCAGAACGACTACCCTAAGGGAGATCTGCGACGATTGAGGTTGCGGAGTAGTGGCCGAAGGCCGAAAGGGATTTATCCGATGTATGCCTATTGCCTTTTCTGTGAAACGCAACGATGCGCGCTCATTGCTCGCTTGATTGAACGAAGTACCGGTATCCGCTGTATCTTTCCGGAGATTATTCAGCGTATGTGGGTAAAAGGAAAATGTGAAGAAAAACGCCATTCCTGGCTTCCGGGTTACCTTTTTCTATATACAGATGAACCGATCTCCGAACCCATCCGAATTGCAGGTATTATCCGAATGCTCGGCAAGGGAGAACTGCAAAACGAAGATTTGGCTTTCGCGAAAATGCTCTATGACTGTAACGGTATCATGGGAACGATTTCTCTTACAGAAGTCGGAGATCGCTGTATCATTACCGATCCTGTCTGGCAAAAGATAGAAGGCAAGGTAATCAAAATTGACCGTGGCCGAAAAAGATGCTGTATAGAATTCACATTCGATCAGATTCGTCGCACTGTCTGGCTGGGTTACGAACTTATTCAATCCAAAACCGAAAAAAAAGAAATAACTCAACCCACATAAACACAGTTCGAATGAATTCAGATATAGTCAATTATTTATTGCTTCTTCTATTATTGCGAAACCGTATCGACGCAGAAAAATTGCCAAAGTGGAGGCGCTAAACAGAATGGAAGAAATAGAAAAAAGAGCCAAGACCATTAAGTACTTGAAAGGTGATATCTGGATTATTTTTCTGGATATCATTTCTGTTAATGCGGCATATTATCTTAGTTTATTGATACGGTTTTTCGTAGGAGGGAAGTTTTATACCTCTTTGCGAACGTTACCGTATATTTATAGCAAATTTGCCCCATTCTATACAATCATATGCATTATTATTTTTTTTCTGTTCAAACTTTATGGTGGAATGTGGCGGTATGCGGGCATCAGCGATATCAACCGGATAATCGGGGCATCAGTTATTACGTCGATTATACAGGTGATCGGTACACTTCTTTTTGTACAGAGAATGCCGCTGACGTTCTATTTTATCGGAGCAGCTCTTCAGTTTACTTTTATCACAATCATCCGGTTTGCATATCGGATTGTTATTGTTGAGCGCAGAAGAATCTCCAAAAAAGAAGCGGATGCTTTGGTAGTGGGCGGCGGAGAGGAATGTCACTATATTGTCCGGCTCCTGAATAACGGACTGACATATCGGCCTGTATGTGTCGTGGATAAAAACTCCATCGGGCGCATGATGGACGGTCTTCCCGTTTATGAAACGCTTTCCGATGCAATCGAAAGACACGATATAGATTGTGTTTTCATCGCAGATCTTGATATGAGCATGGAAGAGAAAGAATCCATCCATATGATCTGCGGACAAAGGAATATCCCTTTGAGGGATTACACCAGTTTCTTCACGTATACCGGTGAAAATGACTCCTTCTATGATTTACGGGAAGTGATCCAGGGCCCGCAGAATGATAAGCATATCATTTCTTTCAGCCCTCCGGATATCAGTGACAGCGAAATAAGCGAGGTTGCAATGACTTTGCGTTCCGGCTGGATTACAACCGGACCTCGAACGAAATTGCTTGAAAGACGGCTGGCTGCTTATATTGATACCGGCGATGCCCGTATGGACACAGAACTGAATCCGGATAGATGGAAAAACCGTGTCGTCTGCTTAAACTCTGCCACTGCCGCGGAAGAACTGAATCTCCGGATCCTCGGTGTCAGGGAAGGGGATGAAGTCATTGTTCCTGCTTACACCTACACAGCCAGTGCTTCAGCTGCAATTCACTGCGGAGCCACAGTAAAGTTTGTTGATATTCAGAAAGACGGTGATCCGGTCACTCATATGCCGGAGATGGACTATGAGCAGATGGAAGCTGCCATAACTTCTAAAACAAAAGCAATTATCACAGTTGATCTTGGCGGAATTGTCTGTGATTACGACAGAATCTTTGAAATCGTCAAGAAAAAGAAAGCTCTTTTCACTCCGCTGGAATCCGATGGAACTCCTTTAGGGGATCTGTCCTCCAGAATTCAGAATAGTATCGGAAGAATAGCTGTTGTTGCGGACTGCGCGCATAGCCTGGGGGCTTCCCGGATATATAAGGGAGAAAAGAAATATTGCGGTGCGATTGCTGATTTCACTTCTTTCTCGTTCCATGCCGTAAAGAACTTCACCACAGCGGAAGGTGGAGCCAGCACATGGAGACCGATCTATAAAGTGGATAATAAGGAGATCTACAAATTCTATCAGCTTCTTTCCCTTCATGGCCAGAGTAAGGATGCTCTTTCCAAGGCCAAGGCCGGTGCCTGGGAATACGATGTTATCGGTCCCTGGTATAAATGCAATATGACTGATATCATGGCGGCTATCGGACTCCGCCAACTGGATCGTTATCCGAAACTGCTGGAAAGAAGAGAACAGATCATACAAAAATATGATGCTCTCTGCGATGAACTGGGATTCAGCCATCTGTATCATCACATTGAAAATATGGACAGTTCAAACCATCTCTATCTGGTCAGGATCCCCGGAATCAGTACAGAGAAACGAAATCTCTTTATCGAAAAAATGTCGGAGCAAGGAGTCTCCACCAACGTTCACTACAAGCCGCTTCCCATGATGACGGCTTATAAATCCCTCGGCTGGAAAATCAAGGATTTCCCTAATACATATTCATACTATGAAAACTTGGTTTCTCTCCCGTTGCATACTCTGTTGTCAGATGAGGATGTGAACCATATTTGTCAGGCTATCAGGACAGTTATGAAGGATATTGCTGCCTGACACATAGATAAATTGTAGTAAAGGAAACAAATATGCTTCTGAAACGCTGGGATGAATTGCCGGATTTCATGAGAACCGAAGAAGTCAGGCCATATTATGATATCTTGCAGAAACGTAAAGTTTCCATTGTACTGAAAAGGATCTTTGACTTTTGTGTATCCGCAATTCTTCTGCTTATTATATGGCCTATAATGGCTATGATTGCTGTTTTTGTAAAATTTGATTCCGCAGGCCCTGTGTATTACAAACAGGAACGTGTTACAACCTACGGAAAAAAATTCAGAATCTGGAAGTTCCGGACAATGGTTGTCAATGCCGATAAAATGGGTTCACAGGTCACAGTGAATAACGATCAAAGAATCACGAACGTAGGGAAATTGCTTCGCAAGGTCAGACTGGATGAACTGCCTCAATTAATCAATATTCTGACGGGTGATATGAGCTTTGTTGGTACCAGACCGGAAGTAGTCAAATATGTGAAAGCATATAAACCAGAGTATTATGCTACTTTGCTGTTGCCCGCTGGGATTACCAGTGAAGCAAGCATCAGATATAAAGATGAAGACAAACTATTAGCTGAAGCAAATGATGTGGATCAGGTGTATATTCACGAAATACTTCCAGCTAAAATGGTGTGGAATTTGGAGTCCATAGAAAGATTTCGATTTTTGAGAGAAATATTAACTATGATTAGAACGGTATTCGCTGTTCTTGGAAAAGAATATCACTAACAGGGGGATGGCTTTGTGTCGGAAGTAAAAGATTATCCAGATTTTTCTGTCCTTATGTCTTTATATGAAAAAGAAAAAGCGGAATACTTTACTGAATGTATGGAAAGCATCATTCATCAAACAGTAAAGCCTTCAGAAATTGTAATCGTACTGGATGGGCCAATTACACCAGAGCTTGAAGATGTACTTGCTCGGTACAAAAAGGATTCACCAATGCCAATTCGAGAGATACGATGCCCGGAAAATAAAGGATTGGGTGTTGCTTTAGCTGTTGGCGTTCCGGCATGTTCTTTTGAACTGATTGCAAGAATGGATACTGACGATATTTCACGTGAAGACAGATTTGAAAAGCAGTTGGATTTATTTGCCAAATATCCGAAATTGGACATATGCGGAAGTAATATAGCAGAATTTGAAGGCTCAAAAGAGCAGATTGTTGCAGAAAGAACAGTTCCAACAGACCATGAGAAAATCGTTGAATATCAAAAAACGAGAAGTGCATTCAACCATGTGTCGGTTATGTTTAAGAAGGCAATGGTACTTAAAGCGGGAAACTATCAGGACGTTCCTCTGATGGAAGATGATTCGTTATGGGTAAGAATGATACAAAACGGCGCTCAATGTGCTAATCTATGTGAGGATCTTGTATTTGTCAGAATAGATGGAGGGATGATTGAGAGGCGTGGTGGATGGGCATATTTTCTTAAATACCGAAATGCCAGAAGGCAAATATTGGAGACTGGATATATAAATTTTTGGGATTATTATAAAACAATATTTATTCAGTTTTTTGTAGCTCTCATTCCAAATAATATGAGACGTTTCGTTTTTATGCGTATACTGCGTTAACTTTGGCGTTTCGTTTTCTATATTTGGACAATATTTGAAAATGTAGCCATGTTAAACAATGGAGCTTCCTGTATGATGTAAGTGACCGCTGAGAAGCAAGCCAGGGTTGTCAATGAAAAGTACCTCACAGTAGAATAGAACGCCTAATTAAACGCACGGGCTGAAACTACACTACTGGGAGGTACAAGATGCATTATACTCAGAACGACAAGATCAGGCAAGCGACCGAAGGGACCATCGTAGTAGGAGTTGACATCGGAAGCGAAAAGAACTACGCACGGGCTTTCAAAGGCAACGGGATCGAGATCACCAAGAAGGCATTCTACTTTCCGAACACACTAGAGGGATTCAAATCCTTTGAGGAAATGGTGACGAAGGTGACAGTGCCGCTGGCAGAGAAAAAGATCGTTGTTGGCGTGGAGCCCACAGGACATTACTGGTTTAACTTTGCGGACTACTGCCAGGGAAAACAGATGGTTGTGGTAACAGTAGCGCCGCAGCATGTGAAACACAGTAAAGAAATGGATGACAATACCCAGCGGAAGGATGACCGGAAGGATCCCCGGGTAATCGCGAAGTTGGTTATTGAAGGCCGGTACTGCATCCCGTATAGGCCGAAAGGTGTATATGCGGAACTCAGGGCCGCCTACAATCGCAGATGCGAGATAGTAGAAGCGGAAACCTGGGTAAAAAACAGAATCCGGCGCTGGTTTGACCTTTACTTCCCGGAGTATCGGACAGTCTACGGCAGTGTGGCAGCAATCACGGGGATGATAATCCTGAAACAGGCGCCGTTGCCCAAGGACATTGTCAGTCTCGGAGCAGACGGCATACTCCAGATCTGGCGGGCAAACAAGCTGAGAGCGGCTGGGCTTAAGAGGGCAAAGGCCCTGCTTGAAGCAGCCCAAAGGAGCATTTGTCCGCCAGATGCAGGACGAGCTGTTGGGATGCAGCTTTGGCAGTTGCTCGAAGAATACGAGTATATCAAGAAGCAGCTGAATGAAGTTGACATCATGATTGGGATTGTAACTGCCGATATCCCGGAAGTAAACGAGCTTATGAAGATCCCTGGAATCGGATTGATCACGGCAGCCGGAATGATCTCCGAGATTGGAGACATCCGCCGGTTCGACGATCCCAGGCAGATCCAGAAGCTGGCCGGATTAGCCATTGTGGTGAATGAATCCGGCAAACAAAAAGGACAGTCTGAAATCAGCCGCAGAGGACGCAAACGGTTGAGGAAGATCCTGTTCCAGGCCGCGCTTGGCCTGGTCAGAAGCAACAAGGAATTTAAATCCATCCATGATTACTTTACGACCAGAGAGAAGAATCCGCTGAAGAAGATACAGTCTTTGATGGCAGTGACAGCCAAACTGATTCGGGTGTGCTTCGGAATGGTGAAGAACGGTACACCTTACGATCCGACAAAGGTGCTGAAGGACATCCGCAGATCGGAACCGAAGGCGGCCTGATCTTCACCATCCTGTTTGCCCGGAGACTACCACAGCCGGGATGAGCCGTCAAGGATGCTTCGCACCGCTGCGCGGCTTCGTCCTTGACAGCTCATCCCGGCTGTGGGGAACGGCAAACAAGGGATGGATGAAGAAATCCCTGCTCACAGCAGGTCTTCCCACCAGACAGTTCGCGTCCGTCACTTGTGACGCTGGCTGATGGGAAAACAATGAGGATTCACCAGATGAGTCTTGGCCGGCAAGGTTTTTTCCTGAGGGCATGACCCTGTGATGGAGCAGAGCCGGCACCCATACTATGGATAGGCGGGACGAAGGAAGTGAGGGCTCGTGAAATACGATGACCCTGTTGGACACGGGAGGTTCGTCACTGTAGTGGTTTGTGGGCATGTGAGGACCGATATAGCATGGCGCTATATTCCTGCATACTCAATTGCAGCATTGTTTCGCTCTTGAAGCACGGAAACTATCCGTAGGTGGCTCATCCAGGTGATGACTCGGACGAAAAAAGTGTTGATTCTACTGAATTTGGTACTTGACATTATGGGGAGGACATGAAATGCAGGAATTGTCTTTGCAAGAAATACAGGAAATAGAATTGAGACTGTTAGTTCAATTTGACAATATCTGCAAAAAAAAAACATTTGAGATATTCACTGAGTTCAGGCACGCTGCTTGGGGCGGTGCGACATGGCGGGTTTATACCATGGGATGACGATATAGATGTCAATATGCCTAGGGAAGATTATGATCGCTTTATTGAAATATGCATGACCGGGAATGTGCCTTTTGTCTGCTTTTCTTGTGAAACAAACGAAAAATATACTAGCTTGATAACGAAGTTGTCTGATCCTTCTACGATCATCAAAGAAGAAGTGGGTTATAACGATCTTCCAGTTGGTGTGAATATTGACGTTTTCCCTTTGGATGGCCTTGGAAATAGTGAAGAGGAAGCGCTGAGAACGTACAGAATAACTGAATGGAAACGCGAATTGCTAAACGCCACAAGATGGCGCAAATTCACACGGAGTAAAACACATAGTTTGGTAATGGAGCCTATTCGGCTTTGTCTGTTCTTGATAGGCCGATTCGTCAATCCTAAACGACTGGTACGCAGTATAGAAGAGTATAACCGCAGACGTAATTTTGACGAATGTAATTATGTTTGTGCTCTTGGCAGTGCCTACAGAAAAAAGGAAATCATGCCCAGAGAAATAATGAATGAATGCATTGATATGAATTTTGAGGGACAGGTTCTTAAGGGCTATAAGAATTTTGACGCGTATCTTACACGCCTTTATGGCGATTACATGACACCGCCGTCTGAAGAAAAGCGGAAGACGCATCATACATTTAGGGCATATAGGAAATAACACAGGATATAACGGATGTTGTCGTAAAATATCTAAAAAACATATGTGAACGATCGGAGAATCAGAGTGAAGCTCGAAACAGAAAACATGATGAAATCGGTAACGGCGGAGGGTGAGATCGCTCTTTCCTCTGAGCAGATAAAGCAAATCCAGGCTATTAATTTGCAAACCTCCATCGATATTCAGGAATTCTGCCAAAAGCATAAACTGACAGTATATCTGGGCGGGGGCACAGCTCTTGGCGCGATACGGCATCATGGATTCATACCCTGGGACGATGATGTTGATCTTAATATGACCCGCAAGGATTTTATACAGTTTACAAGGCTATTTCTTCAAGAATACGGTGACAGGTATTCTTTCAGATCTACCCGACCAATGGATGATTATTCAAAAGCTTCTTTTTTGAAGGTGGTCAGAAGGAATACAGTGTATAGACGACCGTTGGATTTACCAGATGAAGAGACAGGACTGTGGGTCGATATTTGGGTGGTCGAAAATACGTTTAATCATCCTTTGCTGAGGAAAATACATGGGTACGGTTGCTATTTTATTTCTGGCATGGTTGCATGTAAATCCTATAATAAACGCTGGCTACAAGTCAGCGAGTACTATGCCTGCAATAAGGAACTATTAAAGCTGCTTCGAGTCAAACGGAATATAGGGTATTTGTTATTATTTGTTCCTTTGAATGTACTGTTACGATTAGAAGACTTCTGGTTTGCGTTGTGTAATGACCAAGACAGTAGATATGTATCGATTCCACACGGAAGAAGAAAATTTTTTAAAGAAATGTTTGAACGATATCCCTATCTGAATCCGATTTCTGTGGAATTCGAAGGAATTGAGTTTCAGGTTAGCGAGGCATATGATACGTATTTGACTAGATTATATGGAAAAGATTATATGCAAGTTCCTCCCGTTGAAAAAAGGGAAAAACACACGGTTTTGGAACTGAAATACTGAGTCATATGCATTGAAAAAAAGATGGGCGATAAGAGGGAAAAGAAAATGGCTAATATAGCTGTGATTTTCGCGGGGGGGATGGGATCCCGCATGAATAATGGATCGGTACCAAAGCAATTTATGGAGCACAAGCATAAACCGATTTTGATTTATACATTGGAAAAGTTTCAAAATCATTCTGAAATTGATGGTATTATTATAGTAATGGTATCATCATGGATTGAATACACTCGTGAACTTGTAGAAAGGTATTCCATCACGAAAACAGCAGCTATTATCCAAGGAGGGCAGACAGGATTTCTGTCGAGGTATAACGGGTTATGCAAAGCTGCGGAATTATACAATGAGAACAGCATTATTCTGATGCATGACGGTGTCCGTCCTTTTATCGATACTGAGACGATAACTAAAAATATAGCATCTGTCAAAGAACATGGATCAGCCATTACAGTAGCACCTGCCACGGAAACGGTGGCATTGAAAACAGAAAAAAGATTGATCGGTGAAATTATGGATAGGAGCCTGTGCCAGCTGGCTAAAGCCCCGCAGAGCTTTTATCTTGGAGATCTCATTAAAGCGCATCAAGCACAGTTTGCGTCTGGCAACACGGATATTATCGATACGGCGTTTCTCATGCAGTCTCAGGGATACCCGTTGTATGTTGTTGATGGGAATGTTGAAAACATCAAAATTACGACGATGACAGATTATTATACTTTTTGCGCATTGGTGGATCATCGAGAATACTGATGCATATTTCTGAGTCACAAAAAAGAGAAAACGGGTGAAATATGAGCAGATATCTAAAAGACGATAGCGATACATGCAGACCAAACTGGTTGTTATACGTAGTATTTGTATATCTTGCTACGGTATTTCTCTACAATGACTTTTATTATATAGGTTTTGATATAAGGTACAGTTTGATGCTGTTAGTCGCAGTGTTCGCGATATATACAGTTCAAACTAGATTAATTTGGGTGGAATCAAATAGTGTATCATATTTAATAATGGCCACTGCTATACTCATGTCTTTTTTGGGACAGAATTCCAGACGCGATAGCACTATGGTTAAGTATATAAGCATGATGCTGGTAATGATGTTTTATTCGATGACTTCAATACCGAATAAAGCAATTCTTGAAAGATGCAAATTGCTCATATGGATTGTAGCAGATGTATTTGCTGTTATTGTTATTATTTCAAGGTTTGAACCAAATCTTTATTTCTCTACAATTGGTCGTATTGTAGCCTCAGATGTAAGAATCAAATCTGAGGAATCGATGTTAAGAGGATATAGCTGTGCCATAGGAGGAAGCCATACATATTGTAATTATGTATTTATGCTTGCCGGTTTTTTTGCCTTTTCGGATATAATTAAGGGAAAAAGTCGATTTATAGTTTCTTTTTTACACATCGCATTCTATATTGTGGCTTCTTTTTTGACAGGAAGGCGTGGAGAAGTCATCGCGTTTGTAGGCTCACTGCTTGTAGTGATTTCAATTATCAGACCATCGAAAGAAATCATGAAAAGATTTATTTGTTTTGCGATTGTTATGGTGATAGCAATAGTCCTTTTCTGGAAAGTCATAGAAGATAGCGCCATTTTTACCAGAATGCGGGTGACTCTATCACGAGCCGAGGATGGTTTGGATATTACTACTGGCCGACTGGATATCTGGGAGACTGCAATTGCTATTTTTAAGGAACATCCGATTGTGGGCATCGGATGGGGCGGCTTTGCCTATTATGTTCCAGAAGGACATGAAAACGTTTCGAATGTTCATAACATTTACTTACAGTTTTTGGCAGAGACAGGGGTTGTTGGTACAACATTGATAATGCTCGGCATGATTAATTTGTTGATTAATACAATAATACTTATTAACGATCTGAGATCTCAGTTGCGGTATAAGTATATACTGTCGATAATGGCCATTTCTTTAGGATGCCAGGTTTATTTCATAGTGTTAGGTTTTGTGGATCCGTGTTTTACAAAAACCTATTATTGGTGCTTTGTATTGATAGAAATAATGCTCAACAGATATGCGAATTATATGTATATAGAAGCAACTCCTAAACAAATTTCGGGTATTGCATTGTCTGGTTCTTTCGGGAGGTTGTTGCGGGAGGAATAATATGGGATCTGACAGATTAGGTCACAACGCCATCAACAGCTTTATATGGAAATTCCTTGAAAGAACAATTGCAGGATTTGTAACCATTGTTGTTTCGGTGATTTTGGGTAGGATTCTCACCCCTCAGGACTATAGCCTTGTGGGTATCATCACAGTTTTCTTCTCTATTGCCAATATCTTCATTTCTGGCGGGCTGAATACAGCGCTCGTACAAAAAAAAGATGCGGACGTGGAAGACTATTCCACCGTTCTGATTGTCAATGTGTCATTGTCTCTTGTCCTATATGCAGTACTGTTTCTGACAGCACCGATGATCGCTTCTGTCTATAGGATTGACCAGCTCGTCTTACTGATTAGAGTGATGGCTTTGACATTGATAATCAATGCCGTTAAGTCCGTGGTGTGTGCATACATTTCCAACCGGCTGGAATTCCGAAAATTCTTTATGGCAACCATCGTAGGTACGTTGATTTCAGCTGGTGTGGGCATCTGTATGGCACTGAATGGGTGCGGCGCTTGGGCATTGGTGGCGCAGCAGATGGTAAATGCCTTTGTGGACACGGTTATCCTGTTGATGGTTACACGAATTCATTTCGAAATTCGCCTTTCTGTCAACCGGATGAAGCGCCTTCTAGGGTTCGGATATAAGATGTTTTTAAGTTCCATGATCAATGAAGTCTATGAAAACGTCAGCCCGTTGATTATCGGCATCAAGTATCAGGTGACGGATCTGGCCTATTACAGTAAAGGTCAGTTATATCCTAAATATGTGAATTCTGTTATTTCCGATACATTTTCAGCGGTATTATTCCCGGTGATGGCAAAACTTCAAGACGACAGGAAACGGCTGCTTTATTACACCAGAAGCTTTATCAAAACAGGTGCATATTTTCTGTTCCCCATGATGATTGGCTTTATGGCAATATCGGACAGTTTTATCCAGGTGGTGTTGACAGATAAATGGTTGCCTGCGTCTCTATATATGAAGTTTTTTTGCGTTGGCTATATGTTCGACATCCTGACACGAGGCAATCTTCAGGCTGTGAAGGCACTTGGAAGAAGCGATGTGCACCTTATTCTGAATATCATTAAAAAGATAGCATATACGATAGTTATCGTCCTGTTCCTTTTTCTAACCGATTCCCCGGACAAGTTTGCTGTAGCAGTTATCGTTAACAGTCTGATTGCTGTGATTATCAACGCGATTCCAAATATTAGGCTTTTGGGCTATTCTATTCAGATGCAGTTTTCGGATATGCTGCCTCCATTGGCTATGGCGGTAATGATGGGGATACCGGTGTATCTGCTTAACAGCCTGAAGATAGCAATGGGGCTAAGAATGGTGTTGCAGATCGCTGTTGGGTTCATTCTATATTTAGGAATATCTTTGATTTTTAAGCCTTTTGGGTATGAGTTTTGCAAAAAAATGATCGGGGATCTTCTTTCCCGATGCAACAAAAATGAGCATTCGGAAAAGCAGTGAATAATCTGCATAATCCAAGGAAAGGAAGGGCAAAAGACAAGAACAAGGGTAAAAGCAACAAGATGGCAGAAAGAAAAGCGTGGAAAACAAGCGTTGTCGCCACCCACAAGAATTATCTGGTTGTAGAAGGAATCATTCCGGCAGGTCCCAACTGGTCATGTGGATCAGCATCATGATCAGGTAGAGACGAACATACCAGAACTTTGTGGAATGGTGCTTACCGGCCTCGAGGAGATAATCCAATTTGATTTGCTTGTTGCAGCGCTCAGATGATGTCCGCTTGTTGAACATCAGCTTCCACTCATTGCTTTCCCGCGGCGGGGAGGTATAGAGCCGGGTGTTGGTTTCCATGGGAATAGAGCAGGTTCTGCCAAACTTGGCATCGGAGCAAGGACGCCCACAGGTACAGACGCCATTGATATTCAGCGGGCACCGGAACCTGGCGTACTGACGGTTTAAATCATTGCCATTGGTTTTCATCTTGAGGCCGGCGGAGCAAATCGGAATGCCATCCGGGCCAATCCTGACGCCATGGTGGTAATCCTCAGTTTTCCTGGAATTGCCGAGGTTGAGGTCGATGAATGGAACGATAGATTCCTTCTTGCAGAGCTTGTACATGGCCATGGAGTCATGAGCTGAGTCCAGTAGAATAGAAGCGGGTTTCAAATCAGGAGCGAATGCCCGGAAACGGAAGAAGGCCTCACAGAATCCATGGGAATCATGCTTTGAAGCGGCATGATACAGCGGGAAGAGAGGCAGATCGGAATCCGCATCCGCAAGGATGTAGAGATCGTAGCCAAAGTACCAGCAGTCCCGCGATGAATCCCAGCCAACAGAGCAATCCGGCTGAGGGAAATAACGGTTGCAATCGCAGTTAAAGTTGCCGGACTTCCAGCAATCGCAGGTATGGTGAGAGCGGAAGCGGGCAGCAGTAACAACAGGGGTACCGTCGCCGGCGATGTTCAAACGCGAAGGATTGATTTTACCCCGCTGGATGGATTCATCCAGGAAGCAGGTTCGGAAGATCCTGAACAGCAAACCGTAGGCTTCCTTATCGGTATGGAAGGTGACTTGGGAAAGCCGGTCAATGAGTTCAGCGACGGATTCCTTTTCAATGGAGTCTGCTTTCTGGCCCTTACCCTTCGGCTTCTTCACCTTCTGTCTAACAGGCGGCTTGACATGGGAGGAGAAGTTAGGCGTTGCAAGATTCCAAAGCCTGTCGAAGAAATCATAGAAGGAACCAACGCCGGGAAGATCCCAAGGTTGAAATCCGCTGAGGATAGCAAATGCAGACAGCCGTCTGAGACGGTCATCAAAGACATAATTCCCGGTCATGTAAAGACGTAATTCCCGGTCACTTCCGGTCTTAATAGGCGGTCAGAAATGACCGGGAAAGTATTGAAATCAGGTATTTACCGTGGTATTCTTACCTCACCAGCATGGAGGATAGAGCAACGCAGAGGTGCGACTCGAGCGCCAGCTGGTCACCGAGGGGGCGATACTGTACGGTATCGTCTCTTTTTCTCTGCCAATAAACGCTGACCGCAAATGATACCGGCAGAGGAGCCCCTGAGGTGTAAAGCGATAAACCTCGGGTCTGGGCGGAGCCCAGCGTAACAATATAGACCAGTTTGTCATAATCAGCCCCCTCACAGCTTCACAATCTCAACGGTAAAACCAGTAGTCAAGCGACGGCGGATGCCATCCAGCTTGCCGAAGCATTCAGGATCATCACTGAGTCTCTTTCCCCATTCACTGGGTTCGTATTGGGTATTGAATACCGTAGGATAATGGAGATCTGCTCGACTCTTCACCAGATGGTACAGGATCTTGATACCGTCCTCGGAATACCTGCTAATACCAAAATCGTCAATGAAAAGGATTCGTAGGCGGGAATAGTACTTCAGCTTCTTTGTGTATTTGCTCAAGTCCTTCTTCGACAGCTCAAGCAGCTTGTCCATCATCTCACAGTAATCGAGGCACTGGCAGCGGTAATTCAACCGACACGCCTCATTGCACACTGCTGAAGTGAAATACGATTTACCGGCGCCAGTTGTTCCATAGATACCAACATTCAAGCCGGAATCAACGAAATGGTACGTCAGGACCTGCTGCACCGTCTCATCGTTGTACTTCCGCCCGTTTCCACTTTTCAGGTTTTCAACCCGGGCGCTCTTCTCAATCGACATGCTGAACTGGAGGTTGGTCTCATACTGCTTGTTCATGGTTTCAATGTACTGCGGGGTGAGGACCTCCCGGAACAGCTGCTGCGCGGAATAGTTCCCAAGTTCAGGATCATCCAGGATCTGTTTCCACCGAATCGCCGCAGTGGTCATACCAAGACCATCCAGCATTTTCCCGATATCATAGGTGATTTCGCTCACTGGAGATCACCACCTTCCTGCTTCTTCAGGAGGTTTTTCAGGGAATACCGGGAATCGTCATCCTTATATACTCCAGTTACAACCTGGTCCTTATCAACTGGCTTCAGGGAGCTTGCCATCCTGTCAATCGTATCTGCACCGGGATGAGCGTACAAGGAAATGGTGTTGGAGATATAGTTGTAGCTGCACTTTCCACGCAGGATGGCATCCCTGCAACAGTTCTCCAAAGCTTCTTTTCCGTACTTTTCAGCAAACCTCAGGATTCCAAAGCAGCTGCGGAAGGATTGTACCGGATAGTCAAACTTTTCAATGACCCGCTGGATCAGCACCCGGGTGTTCGATCCGATATTTCCTGCTTTCGCCAGGAAATACGGCGTGTTCCAGAAGCTGTAATCGCTGTATTCCTTGGGCATATCAGTTGGAATCACCACCCAGCTCTTTGGCGTATAGCTCCGTTCATGAGTTCTGATCAGGTCGCCGTTGTCATTGTAGACATAGATCTTCCTATCTGCAACGCGAATCTCCAGCGTCTTCCTCAGATACTTGCGCGGCATGGAATAATGAACCGTGTCGTAAACAAAGGAAAAGTCTGGACTGACAGTGACATTCTTTCGAGCCAGATATTCGTACTGGGTTTCCGGCAGTGGAAGCAGCGCTTCTTTCTCTTCCTTCTCAAACAGATCCCGGCGGGAATAATTGAGCTTGGAGAAATTAACGCAGTTTTCTGCTTCCATCCGTTTCCACAATTCAGCATTCAGCTCTTCCAGGGAATAGAAGGTCATCTCATCCATTTCCACCAGGATGTGCATTGTAACGATGCGAACGTGCCCTTCTACATTTGGCTTCCAGCGCGGGGATTTCACTTTTGCAGGAAGGATCACTGTTCCATTGTGAGCTGCCCAGGCCTGGAATTCCGGATTCAGAACAGGATCAATCCAGTCTTTGTTCTTGGTAACTGCAACCTTGCAGTTATCGGGAGTAACCGTCTGCGTAACGCCGCCGAAATACTTCAGTGCGTTATTGTTGACGCGAATCCAGTTGCCGATGTCGCAGCAGGTCATTCCTTCAACGTAGAACAGATCGCTGAATGACAGGGCTGATACAAAGATTGTGACTTTGGTCAAAGCTTCCGGATCACGGCGATCGTGTAGCCAGAGAACCTTTCCGGCGAAATCCAGCTCTGTATTGACGCCGGGATATCGCTGGATATGAAAGGTCACATCTTTATTGTCCAGCCAGTTGGAGTACCGCCTACAATACTGGCGGTAACTCAGCGGTCTTTTCCCTTCCACCTCACCTTCGGCATTGTATAGCTTCCAAAGATGAAGCAGCGTTTCGCCCTTCTTCGCCAGTTTCCGATGAACCTCTTCCTCACTGAACGCCCGATAAAACTCGTCGTTTTCAATGTTCCCCCTCTTCTTATAAAGAAGGGCTTCGATGTATTCGTTTGTCACCTCCTCCGACAGTGGCCAATTCAGTTCTTCGCACTCTTTAAAGCGCTTGAGGAACTCGTTGATCGCCGTCCTTTGCCCTTCGCCCGTGTTCTTGGCGATGGTTCTTCCGCTGTAGCCATTTTCAAAATGAAGCTTCAGCACCCGTTTGTAGTCCATATGCGGACCCCCTTATAATAGATTCCTTCCGATTTGGAAGGTAAATCCATTATAAAGTTGGGCCCTGCGGGGTGACCGTCAATTATGTCAACTTGTGACCGCCAATTGTGTCTTTCCCTGACCGCCATATACGTCTTTACTGACCGGTTTCACGTTCAAACTGCAGCAAAGAATTGTGAGGTGTGCAGGGTTTCAACCCAATGAGTGATGGAGACAACATTCATCACAATCATCAGTAGAAGTGAGCGCAGCATATAGGAAGGTTGACGGGGATCGGGACCACGGTTGGAATATTGATCCTGCATAATGCGATCCACGGCAGAGAGATCCAGTTCACGAAAACGGATGTAGATCTCTCGAATTGCAGGGGGCTTGGATCTCCAGTTGATCTCCCCATAATGTCAAGCCCTAAATGTTGAAATTCCTCAATTTCTTTCCATCAG
>CAMKJS010000006.1 GCA_946413245.1 uncultured Clostridia bacterium | reverse complement strand
ACGCCCTTGATCTTCATCATGTCGTCCGTGCGGCCCATGATGGTGTCCAGCCGCGGATGTCTGCTGCCGCAGGGACATTCGCCCGGGATGATCCGGGAAAGGTCGTGGGTGCGGTACCGGATCAGCGGCGCGCCTTCCTTCACCAGGGTGGTGATCACGATCTCGCCGAACTCTCCGTCCGGAACCGGCTTCAGGGTCTTCGGATCGATGATTTCGATGTAGAGATAATCGTCCCAGTAGTGCATGCCCGTGTTGTATTTGCAGTTGATGCCGATGCCCGGGCCGTAGATCTCGGTGAGGCCGTAAATGTCGTACAGCTCGATGCCCAGGGATTCGCTGATCCGCTGGCGCATCTTGTCGCTCCAGCGCTCCGAGCCGATCACGCCCTTTTTCAGCTTGATTTTGTCCTTAATTCCCCGCTTCTCGATCTCCTCCGCCAGCAGCAGCGCATAGGAAGAGGTGGAGCAGAGAACCGTGGATTCCATATCCTGCATCATTTTCAGCTGTTTCTCGGTATTCCCAGGCCCCATGGGGATGACCATGGCTCCCAGCTTCTCCGCGCCGTTCTGGAAGCCGATTCCGGCTGTCCACAGGCCGTAGCCGGGCGTAATCTGAATCCGATCCATCTTCGTAATCCCGGCATATTCGTAGCAGCGGGCGAACATGATGGCCCAGTCCTCCACGTCCTTGGCGGTATAAGGAATAATCACCGGCAGGCCCGTGGTTCCGGAAGAGGAGTGAATGCGGACGATATCCTTTTCCGGCGCTGTCATCAGCCCCAGCGGATACGCTTCCCGCAGATCGTTCTTCTCGGAGAAAGGCAGGTTCTCGAACTCCTCCGGCGTGGAAACACCCTGAATCCCGGCTTCCTTCAGCTTCTTTCCGTAAAAGCTTCCGGCGGAAACCAGCGCGTCGATCTGGTGGTTGACCTGGGCAATCTGTTTCTCTGAAATAACCATGGGACATCTCTCCTTATTCAAAATCTTATTCCATATCGTTTCCGGATTTCATCTGTCAGTCGCCGGCAGCGTCCAGCGCCCGGAAGTTCAGGGCATGGAACCGCTCCTGAATCTGGGTCCGCACAGCCTCCCGCAGATCCTCGCGGGTCAGGCCCAGCGCTCCGCGGGCTGCCGCTGCGCCCAGCAGCACCAGATTCAGCACCTTGGCGGAACCCACTTCCAGCAGTGCCCGGTCCGTGTCCACGATCCACAGGCGGGATACGTGCTCCCGCAGAAACGCCAGCATTTCCTCCGGACGGTAGGCGTTGCCGCCCAGCGCCGCCGTTACCGGCATCACCGGCCGGCTGCTGACGATCATCTGTCCGTCCGGCTTCAGATACGGCAGCATCCGCACCGCCTCACCGGGCTCGAAGCCCAGGATCAGATCCGCCTCTCCCCGGGCGATCATCGGGGACCAGATGCCTTCCCCCATCCGCAGATGGCTGAACACGCTGCCGCCCCGCTGCGCCATGCCGATGGTTTCGGCGCTCATCACGGGAATCTGTTTCGCCATGGCCGCGGCGGAGATCAGGCGCGAAGCCAGCACGGTTCCCTGGCCGCCCACGCCGCACAGCACGATATTCTTACGCATGGTTCTCCTCCTTCAGCGCGTTCACCGGGCAGAGCTGCGCGCACAGGCCGCAGCCGTTGCACTGGGCGGCGTCCACCGAGATTTTCTTCCCGTTCATGCTCAGGGCCGGACAGCCGATCTCCCGGATGCATCTGCCGCAGCCGACGCATTTCTCCGGATCCGCGGCCATCCGCTTTCCGGATTTGAACAGCGCCACGCAGGGGGAACGGAAGATGACCGCCTTCACTCCCGGCAGGGCGGACACGCGCTTCACCGTTTCCACGGCTTCCTCCAGGCGCAGCGGATCCACGGTTTCCACCGCCGTGACCCCGATGCCCCGGAGCACGTTTTCGATGCTGACCTTGTCCACCGCCTGGCCCATCATGGTCCTGCCGGTGCCCGGATGGGGCTGGTGCCCGGTCATGGCCGTGGTGGAGTTGTCCAGCACCACCAGTGTGAAGGCCGCCTGATTATAAACGGCGTTCACCACGCCCGGCAGCGCTGAGGCGAAGAAGGTGGAGTCTCCCACGAAGGCAAAGCAGCTGCGGTCCGGCTCCAGGTGATTGATGGCCTGGGCGATGCCGAGGCCCGCGCCCATGCAGAGGCAGGTGTCCACCATATCCAGCGGCACGGCGTTGCCCAGCGTATAGCAGCCGATATCGCCGCAGAAAATCGTTTTCTTTCCTCTCATGGCCTGCTTCACGGCATAGAAGGAGGCCCGGTGTGGGCATCCGGCGCAGAGCACCGGCGGGCGGACCGGCAGGGCCGGCGGCTCCGGCGAATCCTCTTCCGCGGCCGGCAGGCCCAGGAAGGCCGCCACCGCGGCCTGCACGCTGTCCCGGGTGTTTTCCCCGGACAGGGGCATATGCCCGGTCTGCTTGCCGAGAATCCGGGTTTTCAGCCCGTATTTCCCACAGATATAAATGAGCTCCCGCTCGATCACCGGGTCCAGCTCTTCAATGCACAGCACCTCATCCAGCTCCGCCAGGAATTCCGCGGCTTTTCTCTCCGGGAAGGGGAAGGGCGTGCTGATCTTCAGCAGCGGCACCCGCCCCGTCCGCTCCCGGGCTTCCATGGCGTAGGTATAGCTGATGCCTCCCGCGGCCAGCCCCTTCCGGCACTGTGCCCACTCCCCTTCGCCGGCTTCGGTCCGGTTGCCCGCGTAGTCGGAGAGCACGTCCCGCAGCTTCGCGTTCCGCTCCTCGATCAGGCGATGGTTCCGGTTCGACAGCCGGGGGAAGATGACCCACCGGCCGGTGTCCCGCACGAAGCCTTCCGGGGTATTCACCCGGTATTCCTCCGGATCCTTCACCCGGATGGACGCATATCCGTGGGAAACCCGGGTGGTGGGCCGCAGCAGCACGGGGGTCCCGTACTGCTCGGAGAAATCGAAGGCCTCCTGAATCATGTCGTAGGCTTCCTGGGCGGTGGAAGGATCGAAGCACGGCACCTTGGAAAAGCCCGCGAAATGCCGCGTATCCTGCTCCGTCTGGGAGGAAATCGGGCCGGGATCGTCCGCCGTCAGCACCACCAACCCGCCCTTGACGCCGATATATTCCAGGCACATCAGCGGGTCCGACGCCACGTTCAGCCCCATCTGCTTCATGGTCACCAGCGTCCTGGCGCCGGCGTAAGCCGCGCCTCCCGCGATTTCCATGGCGGTTTTCTCGTTCACGGACCATTCCACGTACACGCCTTCTCCTCGGCGCTTTGCCACGGTCTCCAGCACCTCCGTCGAGGGGGTGCCCGGATATCCGCACACCAGGTTGACGCCCGCGGCCAAAGCGCCCAGCGCGATGGCTTCGTTTCCCATCAGGAACTCACTGTGCAACGCTTTCACATCCTTTTCCTGCTCCTGCCGGCTTTCCCGGCGATTGCGCAGCAGACAGATTATATCATAGTTTCGCGGCATGGGAACCTTATTCCGCGGCGATCCCCCAAAAAATTCCGGAGAAAAACAGGACCGCTTGACAGTTTCCCCCCGGCAGGGCATAATTCTGCCGGAGAGCCGAAAGACACGCGACCGGAGGAACGCCTTTCATGAGATTTCTGCCGCGGATCCGGGCCGGGATCCTTTTCACCCTATTCCTGCTGATTTTCCTCTGCGCTACCGCCGCGGCGGAAACCCGGGTAACCTTCGCCCCGGATAATCCCCGCGTCGGGGATTATGTGGACGTGACGGTCACCCCGGACCGGGAAGGCGCCCTGGGAGTACGCTATACCCTGCGCACACCGAAGGAAACCGTATTCGAAGGCAAGGAGGATTCGCATTTCTCCGCTTCCTTCCGTCCGCGGACCGAGGCGGTTTACACCCTGACGGTCACCGTGGTGTACGGAAAGAAGGACGAGGAAACCGTCAGCGTCACCGTTCCTGTTTCGGGCACGGCGCCGCGCCAGGAGGGGCCGGACGTCGTCTACAGCCAGAAGGACGGCTGGTGGCACAATAAGGTTTATTCCAAAACCTACAAGCGCTCCGTGGAAAAGGCGGGCTGCGCGCTCTTTGCCCTCAGCCACGCGCTGCAGCGCATGGGCCTGGAGGGAGACGATATTCAGCCGGACGCCCTGGCGGCAAAATACAGTAAAATGTATATCCCGGAGCGGGGCACGGACAACGAGCGCCTGCTGACCGCGGCGGGAGAGGAATTCGGATTCCAGACCCATACGGATCTGGTCGAATCCGAGGAGGAGCTGACTGCCTGGTTCCGCATGGGCGGGTATTTTTCCTTCATGATCGCGAACGGGCATATCGCCCTGGCGGACGGGCTCAGCGAGGACGGCCGCCTGGCGCACATCGTGGACTCCGCTCCGGGCGCCACCTTTGAGCGCATCCGCAACGGCAGGGCCTTCGTACAGGCGGAAGACGGATCCTTCCGGGAGGTTTTCTCCCCGGAGGAGATGCCCGGCATCCGGTACTTTTTCGAAACCCGGGAATGGGGCGGCATGGAATACTGGCTGGAGCTTTCCTACTGCGCCAAGCAGGGCATGCGCCCCCTCCGCCGGCCCTGGATGACGATGGAAACGGAGTCCGGCCCGGCGGCCGCGGAGCCGGAATACGCCGGCGCGCTGGTCACCCGGGTCACCGTGAACGGAGAGGAACAGCGCGTTCCCACCCGGGAGCTCAGCTGGACCACGCTGGGCGCCGACGCGCCGCAGCTGGCGCTGGTAACCCGGAAGAAAGGCGCCTCCTTCACGGACGCGAACGGAAAGAAAAAAGACGGGATCTCCAAGCCGGTTTCCTACGGCATGATGGTGCCGGTGCTGGAGGTGACCAAAGAGAAGCTGTACGTGTTTTATAAAGGCGTATTCGGGTACATCCGGGCGGAGAGCGCGGAGCTGCTCCCCGTCGAACAGGAAGCCTTTTCCACCGGCCTGGTATCCGTGAACGGCCGCACAGCCGGAACCACCGCGGTCAAGGTGCGGGCGGAAGCCTCCGCCAAGAGCCGGATGATCACGGAATGGAAGCCGGGCGTCCCGGTCGCCCTGATCCGGCAGAGCGGAGAGTTCTGGCTGGCGGAAGGCAAGGGAATCCGCGGCTGGATTCACGAAAAATATGTCACCATGGACGACAATACTGCTTCAGAATAACCGGTCCTGTCTGCCGTGAGGTTTATCCCTTCCGGCCCTGCGGGCCACCTCCCCTTGCCACAAGGGGAGGCTTTTTTATTCCGGATCTGATACTGCAAAAGGCTCCCCTTGTTGCAAGGGGAGCTGCCGGCTTTGCCGGCTGAGGGGATAAAAAAGCGGCAGTGCCGAAAAACCGACTCCGCCGTTTTTTTGTTGCTTTACGTCCGGATCACCTTCGCCGGGCACTTCGCTGCGCACTTGCCGCACAGCGTGCAGGCGTCGGGGTTCACCCGGGCCAGGTTGTTGGCGAATTCCATGGCTCCGGATTCGCACTGTTTCACGCACAGGCTGCAGCCGATGCATCCGGCGCTGCAAACCTTCTTGACGATGGGGCCTCTGTCCCTGTTGGAACACTGCACCAGCACCGTCTTGCTTTCCGGCACCAGGGAAATCAGCCCGCGGGGGCAGGCCTTGGCGCAGAGGCCGCAGCCCACGCAGCGGTTCCGGTTCACCACGGCCACGCCGTCATGGATGACGATGGCCTTTTCCGGACAGACCTCCGCGCAGGAGCCGAAGCCCAGACAGCCGTAATCGCAGTCCGTCACGGCAACCCCGCCCAGCACCGCGCTGCGGCAGTCCTTCACGCCTACGTAGCTGCCCTGATTCTTCGTCACATTGCAGTCGCCCTTGCAGGCCACGAACGCGACCTTGCGCTCCATAGCTTCCGCCGTCACGCCCATAATCCGGCCGATCGGCGTCGCGGAGGCCGCGCCGCCCACCGGGCAGGCGTTCACGGGAGCGTCCCCCGCGACGATGGCGGCCGCCAGCGCGTCACAGCCGGCGTAGCCGCAGGCGCCGCAGTTGTTGCCCGGCAGCTTTTCCCGCACAGCGGTTTCCCGCTCGTCCACTTCCACATAAAATTTCTTGCCGGTGTACACCAGCCCCGCGCCGACCACAATTCCGACCGCGGCAATCACCAGCGTGGTAACCAGAATAATATTCATTTGATTCCTCCGTTCCGGCGAAGCCTCAGAATGACAGTCCGCCGAAGCCCATAAAGGCAATCGACATCAGTGCGGCGGCGATCATCACGATGGGGGCGCCCCGCAGCGGCGCGGGAATGTCCTTCTCGTTGATCCGGCTGCGGATGCCCGCCAGCAGCACGATGGCGATGGTATAGCCCACCGCGGTGCCGAAGCCGGACAGCACGCATTCGATAAAGTTGTACCCGTTCTGCACGTTGGTCAGGGCCACACCCAGCACCGCGCAGTTGGTGGTGATCAGCGGCAGATAGATACCCAGCGCTTTATAGACCGCGGGGGAAGTTTTCTTCAGGAACATTTCCACGATCTGCACCAGCGCGGCGATGACCAGAATGAAGATGATGGTCTTCATGAAGTCCAGGCCCAGGGGCGTCAGCACGTAGTCGTACAGCAGGCTCGCCACCGCCGAGGCGATGGTAATGACGAAGATGACCGCGCCGCCCAGGCTGACGGAGGCCTTCATCTGCTTGGAAACACCCAGGAAGGAACAGATGCCCAGGAACTGATTCAGCACCACGTTGTTGATCAGCGCCCCGGCTACGATAATCATAATCAGATTGCCGTTCACTTCTCCTCGCCTCCTTCCTTCTCAGCCGAAGTCATACAGGAGGAAGAGCACGCGGCGCAGTTCCCGTCGCAGCCGCTTTCCACCAGCTTCCGCTGGCGGGTTTTGATTCCGATCGCGTTCATCACCGCGATGATCAGGGCGAACACCAGGAAGGCTCCCGGAGGCTGAATGAACAGCCCGATGGGCTCCACGCTCTCCGGCAGCACCCGCAGACCGAACACGGAGCCGCTGCCCAGGATTTCCCGGATCGCTCCGGCGATGGTCAGCGCCACTGTGAAGCCCAGGCCCATGCCGATGCCGTCCATCACGGAAAGCAGCGGCGTATGTTTGTTGGCGTAGGCTTCCGCCCGGCCCAGAATGATGCAGTTCACCACGATCAGGGGGATATAGATGCCCAGCGCGCTGTAAAGGCCCGGCAGGTACGCTTCGATCAGCAGTTCCGTCACCGTCACCAGAGAGGCGACGATCACGATATACGCCGGCAGGCGCACCTGATCCGGAATCACCTTGCGCAGCAGGGAGATGACCAGGTTGGAGAGCACCAGCACCGCCAGGGTGGACAGGCCCATGCCGATTCCGTTGCTGGCCTGGGTGGAAACCGCCAGCGCCGGACACATGCCCAGCATCAGCACCAGCACCGGGTTTTCCTTAATCAGACCGTTGAAGAGGCGCTCGCTATACTGTTTCATGATCAGTTCCCTCCCTTCATCACGGATTCATAGAAGTCCAGCCCCGCGTTCACGGCGTTGATCACGGCGTTGGAGGTGACGGAAGCGCCGGAGATCGCGTCGATCTCGTTCTCCGCGGAGGCTTCCCCGTTCTTGGTCAGCTTGAGCGGGAAGCTGGCTTTGCCGGCGAACTGGCCCTTGAAGGCATCCTCGTCCGCCCGCATGCCCATACCGGCGGTCTCGTGCAGCTCCGTGAAGGAGATGCCGTTCATCACGCCCTCCGCGTTCAGGCCCAGCGCCAGGGTAACCGTCCCGTCAAAGCCGTCGGAGGATGTCGCGCTGATCACGTAGCCCACCGTGTTGCCGGCCGCGTCGACGCCCATATAAGCCTCGTTGATCTTGCTGCGGCCGAAATTCGTGCCCCAGGAGCCGCCGGCCTGCCCCTCAATCGCCGCGTCGTAGGCGCCGACGGCCTTAAAGGTTTCAGCCTCCGGACAGACTACCCGGAAGGAGGCCCGGGCCGCTTCCGCCTTCTGTTCGTTGATGGTATCTTCCGTCATGGAATACACGCCGCTCAGCGCCACGCCCGCCACTGCCGTGATGATCGCCAGCGCGATCACCGGCCGCGGGATCCGATCCTGCAGGGAGCGCTTCACCAGCGTCTTCCGGCCGAAGCGCCGCAGCGAGTAGGGCTTCTGCACGATGTAGGTGTCGATCATGGGCGTCAGCAGGTTGCCCACGATGATGGAATAGCTGAAGGAATCCGCCGTGCTGCCGTGCAGCCGGAACAGCGCGCCGAGGATCCCGATGGTCAGGCCGTAAACCGTCTGCCCCAGCCGGGTCACCGGGCTGGTGACGTAGTCCGTGGCCATGAAGAAGGCGCCCATCACCACGCCGCCGCCGCACAGGTGCGCCAGCAGGTAATGCGGATCCAGCCCGTGGCCGCCGAAGATGGCCAGGAACACGGTGAACCCGCCCAGCACGGAGAAGCAGATCTGGCCGTGGATGAAGTCAAAGGCCCACAGGGCCAGGCCGCCGACCATCATCGCCAGGATGGAGCTGCCGATGACGCCGCCCCCGGTTCCCAGGAACATTTTCGTGATATCCACGGCGTTGCCAGCCGCCATCTCCGCCATCGGCGTCGCGGAGGATACGCCGTCCACCGCGAAGGTGCTCATGACCTTGCCGAAGGACAGCAACAGGAAGCACCGGCCGGCCAGCGCGGGGTTGATGAAGTTCTTTCCCAGCCCGCCGAAGCAGCCCTTGGCGATCACTACCGCGAACAGGGAGCCCAGCACCGGAATATACAGCGGCACGCTGGGAGATAGGCTCAGGGCCAGCAGCAGGCCCGTCACGGCCGCGCTGCAGTCCTGAATGGTGTCCGGCTTATGGCAGATCCTGTTGAAGACCCATTCGGACGCCACGGCGGTAACCATGCTCAGCAGCACGATCCACAGGGCGTGCCAGCCGTTGACGATGACACCGATCACGGTGGTGGGCAGCAGGGAAAGCAGCACCACCTTCATGATGAAGGATGTGGTCCACCGGTCTCTCGCGTGAGGCGCGGTGGAAAGATTCAGGGCCGTGTTCACTTCTGACCGCCCCCTTCCCGTTTCTTCTGGGCCTGGATTTCCGCCTTGGCCCGCTTAAAGGTCTGCATCAGCGGCCGCTTGGCCGGGCAGATGTAGGTGCAGCTGCCGCACTGGACGCATTCCAGGCCGCTCAGCTTTTGCTCATACCGTTCGTAGTTGCCCATCTCCGCCGCGTCGGCCATCAGCTGCGGCATGAGTCCCACCGGGCATACCGTGGTGCAGCGGCCGCAGTGCAGGCAGGCGGTCATCACCCGCTCCGCCGCTTCCACCGGATCCTCCGCCAGCAGCGTCAGCCCGTTGTTCTGTTTCTGGATCGGCACGTCCAGCGATCCGACGGCGACGCCCATCATGGGGCCGCCCACCAGCGCCTTGCGCAGCGTGACGCCTTCCTTCAGGCCGCCCGCGGCTTCCAGCAGTTCCGCAAAGCTGGTGCCGTCCCGCACGATATAGTTTCCGGGGTTCGCCACGGCTTCGCCGGTCAGCGTGAAGCACTGGGCGAACAGAGGTTCCTTATAAAGCACCGCCCGCTGAATCGCGTAAATCGTGCCCACGTTGTCCACCAGACAGCCCACGTCCGCCGGCAGCTGAGAAATCGAGAAGTCCACCCCCGCGATCGCGGAGATCAGGCTGCGCTCGCCGCCCTGCGGATACTTGGTCTGCATCGGGAACACGACGATCCGCGTATGCCCGGTGGCAGCCAGCTGCATCGCCTCGATGGCTTCCGGCTTGTTGTCCTCGATGGCGATGACCCCGTCCGCGTTCGGGAACAGGCGGAGCATCAGCTCCAGACCCTCGATGATGTCGTGGGCGTTGGTCCGCATCAGCTGATCGTTGCAGGTCAGATACGGCTCGCACTCCGCGCCGTTGGCAATGATGTACTTGATGCTGTCCGGCTTCTTCGGCCGCAGCTTCACATGCGTCGGGAAGCCGGCGCCGCCCAGGCCCACGATGCCCGCGTCCTGCACCCGCTGAATGATGTCGTTATCAGACAGGGTGTTCTCTTCCTCCCGGGTGCCGAAGCCTTCCGCGGGGGTAAACTGCCCATCGTTGTCGATCACGATACAGTCCGCCAGCTGCCCGCCCAGGACCCGGCGCTTCTCAATCGCCTTCACCGTACCGGAGCAGGAACTGAAAATGTGGGCGGAAACAAACCCGTCCGCCTCGGCGATTTTCTGCCCCACCAGCACCGGATCGTTTTTCTTCACCACGGGTTTCGCCGGTTTGCCGATGTGCTGTTGCAGCGGGAAAACCATTTCCCCCTTTGGATTAAACAGCTGCAGCGGCAATTCCCGGGTCAGTTCCTTGTGACCCGCCGGATGAACGCCGCCGCGAAATGTGTTTTTCACTGATGCGCCGACTCCTTTCTGTTTTTTCGAATTCCCTGCTTTTTATTGTACCATCCCGCCCTTTGAAAGTAAACACTTTTCGTCTGTTTTATCCGCGCAATGACATTCCCCGGTTCCCTTCGCCGGACAGCAGCCGCAGCCGCCTTTTTTCTTTCCGGCGGTGCGCGCCGCCCAGACCAGCGCGGCGCCTACCGCCAGCAGAATCAGAATATCCCAGATGTTCATATGGTCATCTCCAGTCCACCCTCCGCTCTCAACCACGTTCGCTCAATCGTCGTACAGCCGCCTTAGAACGGCGTCTGTACTCGTTTCGCGCTAACGAGTTCGGGTCGCTTCCGGCTTACGCCGGACAGCACACTGTGCTGATGCTTCCCTCGCTCGCTCTCCACTCTTATCCCAGCCCCAGCAGCATGCCGATCAGCCGGACCAGCAGCGCCGCGATCCACGCGATGCCACACTGCAGCACCACCACGAACAGCGCCCACTTTCTGCCCATTTCCCGCCGGATGGACGCCACCGCCGCCACGCAGGGCGTATACAGCAGGCTGAACACCAGCACGGCTGCCGCGGTCAGCCCGCTCACCGCCGCGGCCAGCCCGGCCTCCGTGGTGAACATAACCTGCATGGTGGCCACCACGCTCTCCTTCGCCATAAAGCCGGAAATCAGGGATACCACGATACGCCAGTCGCCCATGCCCAGCGGCTTCATCACCGGCGCCAGCAGGCCCGCCACCGCCGCCAGCATGCTGTCCTCCGCGGACGCCGCCAGGTTCAGCCGGAAGTCGAACCGCTGCAGGAACCACACGGCGATCGTCGCGATCAGGATCACCGAGAAGGCCCGCTGCAGGAAATCCCGCGCCTTCTCCCACAGCAGCTGCGCCACGTTGCGCAGCCGGGGCAGGCGGTAATTGGGCAGCTCCATCACAAAGGGCACCGCGTCGCCCCGGAACAGGGTCTTTTTATACACCGCCGCCACCAGGATTCCCGTCAGAATTCCCAGCAGATAGAGCCCGGAAATGATCCACCAGCGGCTTTCCGGGAAGAAGGCGCTGACAAAGAAGCCGTAGATCGGCAGTTTCGCCGTGCAGGACATGAAGGGCGTCAGCAGGATGGTCATTTTCCGGTCCCGGGCGCTGGGCAGCGTCCGGGTGGACATGACCGCCGGCACCGTGCAGCCGAAGCCGATCAGCATCGGCACGATACTCCGCCCGGACAGGCCGATTTTCCGCAGCAGCTTGTCCATCACAAAGGCGACCCGGGCGATGTATCCGCTGTCCTCCATGATGGACAGGAAGAAGAACATCACCACGATGACCGGCATGAAGCTCAGCACGCTCCCCACGCCTTCGAAAATCCCTTTCTTCACGAGGCTCTGAATCGTGGCATTGACGTTCCCGGCTTCCATGGCCCTCTCGGTCACTCCCGCCAGCCAGTCGATGCCGGCAGCCAGCAGATCCTGCAGGAAGGGACCGACCAGGCTGAAGGTCAGATAGAAAATCAGCACCATGAGCGCCACGAACACCGGAATCGCCGTATATTTCCCGGTCAGCACCTGATCCAGCTTCTGGCTGCGCAGGTGCTCCCGGCTTTCCTGGGGCCGGGTGACACAGGCATCGCAGACCCCGCGGATGAAGGTGTAGCGCATGTCGGCGATGGCGGCGCTCCGGTCGAGGCCCCGCTCCGTTTCCATCTGGAGCACGATATGCTCCAGCATTTCCCGCTCGTTCTGATCCAGCTTCAGCTGTTCCAGGATCAGCGCGTCCCCCTCGATGACCTTGGCGGCGGCGAAGCGTTTCGGAATCCCCGCCTGCTCCGCGTGGTCCTCGATCAGGTGGATCACCGCATGCAGCGCCCGGTGCACAGCGCCGCCCTCGTAGGTACTGTCGCAGAAGTCCTGCCGCAGGGGCTTTTCCTGATACCGGGCGATATGCACCGCGTGGCGCACCAGCTCGTCCACACCCTGGTTCTTCGCCGCGGAAATCGGCACCACCGGCACGCCCAGCATCGCTTCCATGGTGTTGATATCCACGGAGCCGCCGTTGCTGCGCATCTCGTCCATCATGTTCAGGGCGACAACCGTGGGAATGTTCATCTCCAGCAGCTGCATGGTCAGGTACAGGCTCCGGTCGATGCTGGTCACGTCCGCGATGTTGATGATCGCCTTCGGCTTCTCCTTCAGCACGAAATCCCGGGATACCAGCTCCTCGGCGGAATAGGGGCTCATGGAATAAATACCGGGCAGATCCGTGACCACCGTGCCGGCCTGGCCCCGGATCATGCCGTCCTTCCGGTCTACCGTCACGCCGGGAAAATTCCCCACGTGCTGGTTCGAGCCGGTCAGCTGGTTGAACAGCGTCGTTTTGCCGCTGTTCTGGTTCCCCACCAGGGCAAATGTCAGCGGCGTGCCCTCCGGCAGCGGATCTCCGCTGCCCTTGGGATGGAATTTACCCTCCTCGCCCAGGCCCGGGTGATCCGTTTTTCTGTTCCGCTCCGCGCCGCCGCCCTCCGGCTTTTCAGCCTTCTGCACGGGCGTCACGCCGATCTGCGCGGCCTCGTCCAGCCGCAGCGTCAGCTCGTATCCGTGGATCCGCAGCTCCATGGGATCCCCCATAGGCGCCAGCTTCATCAGTGTGACCTCCGCCCCGGGAATCACGCCCATATCCAGGAAGTGCTGCCGCAGCGCCCCTTCCCCGCCCACGGAATCAATCCGCGCGGTCTGACCGGTTTTCAGTTCTTTCAGTGTCATATTCTCGCCGTCCGTTCCTCTTCGGATATTCGCACACATTATAACACAGAAAACCGCCGGGCGCTATACGAGCCCGGCGGTTTTCAGCTGTTCCGCCGTAAATCGGGCAAACCGCTCCGCCCCCGCGAAGCGGGTGTGCGCGTCGTCCTCCGCGCCGTCCGGCAGCCGGGGATCCTCCCCGGGCTTCAGGTGCGTGTACAGATCCTTGCTTTTCTCCTCCCCCATTTCGGAAACGATCCGAAAGCTTTCCGCGTACAGGTCGATCAGCGGAACGCCCTCTTCCTCTGCCGTTTCCCTCATGGCTTCCGGGTATTCCCCGTGGGTGGGCCGCAGCTTTCCCGCCTCCCACACGCGCATGCAGATGGGCGTTAGCAGCACCGGCACCGCCCCGTGCCGCCGCGCGGTTTCAATATAAATTTTCAGGTTTTCCCGGTAGTCTCCCCAGGGCTCGGTATGCCGCTCCGGCTTTTCGTTCCAGTCGTTGTGGGCGAACTGAACCAGCAGCAGATCACCGGGGCAGAGCTCCGTCTCCGCGGCCGACAGTCGTCCCTCCGCCAGGAAGGATTTGGTGCTGCGGCCGGCCATTGCCCGGTTCAGCACCT
Source organism: uncultured Clostridia bacterium (assembly GCA_946413245.1). Classification (GTDB taxonomy): domain Bacteria; phylum Bacillota; class Clostridia; order Christensenellales; family Aristaeellaceae; genus Aristaeella. The sequence continues at coordinate 54,295 of CAMKJS010000006.1, read as the reverse complement.
TCACCCGTTCCGGCAGAAAGCAATCCAGCAGCTGTCCCCAGCCCACGAGCAGGGACTCCTCCGGATTGTAGGACGCGGCCGTAGAATCCCCGCAGATGACGATCTTCTTCACGGCGTTCACAGAGCCGCTCCGATCTGCTCCAGGAAGAGCCTGGCCTGCTCCGCGTTCTCCGGCACCGTATCCTCCAGCGTCATGGGCAAGTTCCGTTCCCGGGCAAAGCGCAGCAGCTGCCCGTACCGCATGTGTCCGGTGCCGCAAGCCACGGATTTCGTCTTTCCCTCCAGCGGAATATAATCCTTCATATGCAGCATGATGATCCGGTCTCCCAGGCGCCGGATCGCGTCCGCCACAAGTTCTTCCGCCCGCTCCTCCTGCCCCGGCACCAGCAGGTTCACCGCGTCCAGAATGATCTTCACGTGGTCGGAGCCGATATCGTTCAGCATTCTCTCCGCCCGCTCCGGCGTGGAAATGATGTGATAGCTCACCGGCTCCACCGCCAGAACCGTACCCGCCTCCTCCGCGCACCGGGCCACCGGCCGCAGGCCTTCCAGGAACAGGCGGTATGCCTCCTCGCTCTCCTGCGGGGCCGCCTCGAACCGGGATTCCGGATTCGCGTAGGTTTCCGTTCCCACCATGCGCGCGCCGATCTTTCCCGCGAAGCCGAGATGCGCCTTGTAGATCTCCTGCGTGTGCTTCCGGCGCTCCTCATTCGGGTCCGCCAGGTTCAGGTAGCAGCCCAGCACCGCGCATTCGATACCGGTTTCCTCCAGCGCGCCGCGGACCTCCTTCGCCAGGCTGTCCGTCAGCAGCGCCGGGGCGTCCTCCATCCGAAAGCCGTCCATCGCCTTGCTCAGTGCAAGATGAGTGCAGGTAAAACCCTGCTCCCGGGCAAAGCCCAGCCGTTCCCGCAGCGTTCCCGGCGCCGTGTCATGCAAACGAATTCCGATATTCATCCGCTTTCCTCCCTCTCGTCTTCAGCAATGCCGGACCGAAACCCGGCGCGTACAGCGTTATTTCAGATAAGGCGCGCATACGGGAATCTTTTTCAGCTCCGTGACCACCAGGCCCGCGACGGCCCGGGCGCCGGCCGCGTTGAAATGCGTTTTGTCGTCATGCCCATCCGGGAAATCCGGATGCTCGCCCGGCGCAAGGCGCACGAACAGCTCCGCCGTCTTCTCCGGCCCGAGGGACAGGTACAGCTTCCGGCTGGCCTTCTGCAGGTCGCACAGGGGAACGTGCTTTTCCTCCGCCAGCTTCCGGACCGCCGCGGGATATTCCCCGTGGGTATACAGCAGCCCCCCGTCCGCCGTAAAAAAGCGCCGCTCCACGGAAGTCAGCAGCACCGGCTGCGCTCCCCGCTCCAGCGCCTCGGCGCAGTAGCGCCAGAGATGCTCCGGATAGGTGCTTTCCGGATCGGTGTGCCGCTCGTCTTCCTTTTCGTCATTGTGGCCAAACTGAATCAGCAGCAAATCGCCGGCTTTCATCTCTTTTTCCGCCGGTTCAAACAGGCCTTCCTCCCGGAAGCTCCGGCTGCTGCGCCCGCTGAGGGCGATGTTCCGCACCCGGACGCCCTCCCGGACATATTCCGGCAGCGCCCAGCCCCAGCCCCTGAACGGAGGCTGGTTATCCTCCACCGTGGAATCTCCGATCACCCAGATTGTCGGCATACCGCTTACCAGTCCTTTCATACTTCCGGCCCGGAACCGTCACAGCCGTACGGTTTCCCCGGCAGGGACGCGTACAGGAGTCCCGTCGTTGACGGAGATCCAGGAATCCCGCGCGTTGGGATTCTGCACAAAGCTGTTGTCCGCCGCGAAGCGCAGGCGGGCGAAATCGTCCATGCAGTCCATGAACTCTATATTGGTACAGTACCAGATATCCTCCTTCCCGCCCATCATGCGGCAGAAGGATTCCATCAGGTCCCAGTTGTTTTTGTCGTCAAACTCGTAGCTGTGCCCCCAGACGTACATGAGGTACAGATACTGCTTTTTGAAAAGCCCCAGGAACTGTTCCCCCAGCTCCATCAGCCGGTGATTGTGATGGCAGGTCGCCTGCCAGCGGTAGGGGTTTTCCGGCAGGGCAAAGCCGTCAGAAGAGCCCACCACCCGGGAATAACGGATTCCCAGAGCCGGCAGCAGGGCTTCGATGTCTTTCGTAACAGAGCCGTTGGGATAGCTGAGTCCCCGGACCGGATACCCGGTCTGCTTTTCCAGGAATTTCCGGTCTTCCAGCACCTCCTGCGCCACTTCAGGCAGGGGGCAGCGGGCGACGGTCGGATGGGTTACGGTGTGGCAGGCCACCTCGTGGCCGGCGTACAGCGCCGGGATCTCTTCCGGCAGCACCCGGTCCCCCCGGTCAAAGAGACCGCTGTTCAGATGAAAGGTGCCTTTGATTCCGTACGTGTTGAAGATTTCCACCAGGCGGCGGTCCTGGGTACGCCCGTCGTCGTAGCTCATGGTCAGCGCTTTATGCTTTCCTCCAGGAAAGCAGCAGTATACCCGGTTCATATATTCCTCCTTCACAGGAAGGGGCTGCCGCTGCGGACAGCGGCAGCCCCGGATCTTGTCGGTCACGGATTACTGAGCGGCATGATACGCTTCGTTGTACTCAGCAGTCATCTGATCGCCACCCTTGGAAGCCCATTCGTCCCAGGCAGCCTTCAGTTCATCTTCGCTGATAACGCCGGCGATATACTGCACGGCCGCGTCGGAGATGATCTGGCTCAGCTCGGCACCGCGGTCAACGGCGGTCTGGCTGACGAAGGGGAAGCAGGGGTCGGTCACCGCATAGGGCGCCAGTTCGATGTTCAGGTTCGCATACCGTTCACGCAGCGTGGTGAGGCCGCGGTTCTGGACGGCCGGAGGATTCTCCAGGTTGCCGGGAACGCCCATGCCCAGCTGGTTGAAGTCATGCAGATACATCTTGGAGTTCTGGCTCGCTTCGTCAGCCTTGTCATCCGGCACGTAGCGATAGCCGTCCTCGTTGACCCAGTAAGTGACGCCTTCCAAGCCGGCATTCAGGATGGTCTGGCCTTCGGGGCCGTTGCACCAGTCAAGGAACTTCACAACCTTGGGCAGGTCTTCTTCGGAAACGGCTTTTTTATTGATCAGGATTTCACCCGCAAAGCCGTTGTTCTGCGGCCACACGCTGATGGAACCGTCCGCCTTGGCCACCGGGCCCACGCTCTGGAACAGCTGCTCGGTCACGCCTTCGACGTTGTTTTCGAACCATTCCTGCTGACGGTGAGCGTTGTCCAGGCAGTCAAACCGCATGAACGCCTTGCCGTTGCGCTCGATGTTGTCCCATTCGGAAGTGGGGATCTCGATGAAGTCGGGATCAATGCCGCCGATTTCATACAGATGGCGCAGCCAGTTCAGGCCTTCCAGATAGGCGGGAGACTTGTGAGCGGGATAGATGTCGCCGTTCTCGTCAATGCCCCAGTTGTTGGGAGCGCCCATGGCCACGGTGATCACGCTGATGGTGCCCGCGGCGTAGGAGCACATATTCAGGGCATAGGTGTCGTCGCTGACAGCCGCCAGCTTCTCAGCCAGTTCAGTCAGGTCGTCGATGGTCTTGACTTCTCTGTCGAAACCAGCCTGCTTCGCGACATCCAGACGATAGTAGATACCGGCGCGCGGGAAGGCACGGGAACGGAAGATGCCGTAGATCCGGCCGTCGATGGAGATGTTGTTGTAAACACCGGCGGGACCGGCAGCCAGATTCGGATAGTTTTCCGCATCGGCGATAAAATCGGTCAGATCCCAGAAAGCGCCGGCACGGGCAGAGTCGATGATGGACGGAGCGCGGGCGTCCGTAACAGCCATCAGCATAGGCGGATCATTTTCAGTCAGGGTGGTGCTGACGATGTCGCCGTATCCTTCATTGGACACAAACTGCATCTTCAGCTTCACACCGGTGAGTTCTTCGATCTTCGCCAGAATCGGGTTGCCTTCTTCCACATAGTCCACGTCCAGCGTGAACTCGGGCACCATAACGGTGATTTCGAAGGGTTCGTCCGCAGCGGCAAAGCTCATCATCGTAAAGAGCATCGCCAGCGCCAGGAACAGGGAAACGAGTTTCTTCATGGGGTTAGCCTCCTTTTTTTGTGTATTGTCAGCGGCATCTGCCGCAGATCAACCCTTAAGTGCCCCAACCATAACACCCTTCACGAAATACTTCTGCAGGAAAGGATAGACCAGCATGATCGGAACCGTGGAGACCACGATGACCGCCATCTTGACAGACTGTTCCGGCGGCTGCACAAACTCGGGATCCAGATTGTTCATATCGCCCGCCGTACCGTTGGACAGGATGATCAGTTCGCGGAGCAGCACCTGCAGCGGCCATTTTTCCTTGGCACTCTTCATGTAAATCATGGCACCGAAGTAAGCGTTCCAGTGACCTACCGCGTAGAACAGGCCGAAGGTTGCCAACACCGGCAGGGACAGAGGCAGCACGATGCGGAGCAGCACGCCGATATCGGTGCATCCGTCCATGGACGCGGATTCTTCCAGCTCCTGGGGAATACTCTGGAAAAAGTTCTTCACGATCATCATGTTATACGCGCTGATCGCTCCCGGAAGCAAGACCGCCCAGTACGTATTGGACAGATTCAGGATGTTTGCGATTACGATATACCCCGGAATCATTCCGCCGGAGAAGAACATGGAAACAATAACCATGTTCAGGAAAAAGTTCCGCCCGCGCAACCGGGTCTTGGACAGCGCGTACGCCATCGTTACCGTACAGAACAGATTGATGGCTGTACCGCACACCGTAATAAAGATCGAGTTGCTGAATCCCCGCAGGATTTTGTTCGACGAGAAAATAAACTCGTACGCGCCGGTGGAAACATTCTGCGGAATAAAGAACATCGGCCGGGTGGCAATTTCATATTCCGTGGCAAAGGATGCGCCGATGATATATATAAACGGCAGAATCGTGGTAACGGCCACCAGGGTCAGAAACAGATAATTGAACGTGTCGAAGATCCGGCTGCCGACGGAGCTGCTCTGCCCCACCGGGCCGGAGGAAACCTTCAGTTTCTTTTTCGGGGAGGATGCGGTGTGATCCATTTTCCATTCCTCCTTTCTCAGTACAGGCCCTGCTCGCCCATCATATGCGCAATCTTGTTGGAGAACAGCACCAGGGTAACGCTGACGATGGATTTCATCAGGCCGATGGCGGACGCATAGCTGAACCTGCCCTGCTGAATACCCTGCTGGTACACGAACACGTCCAGCGTCTGACTGACCTTCCGGTTCATCGAATTCGCCATCAGGATCAGGTGGTCATAACCGGTATCCAGCATGCTGCCCATCCGCAGAATCAGCATCAGCACAATCGTGGAACGGATGGCCGGCAGCGTGATGTGCCACAGACGGCGGAGCCGCCCGGCGCCGTCCACCATGGCGGCTTCGTACAGCTGGGTGTCGACGTTCGTCAGCGCCGCCAGGAAAATGATGGTTCCCCAGCCGGTTTCCTTCCAGATCGTCTGCCCGATGATCATCCAGCGGAAGGTATCCGGCGAACTCATGTATTTGATCGGATGACCAAGCATTTGCGCCGTCAGCTTGTATACGATGCCCGAGGAACCGAACATGACGAAAGTGATGGAAACCACGATCACGATGGAGATGAAGTGCGGCACATACAACAGGGTCTGCAGCAGTTTTTTATACCGAAGGGAGCGCATTTCGTTCAGCATCAGCGCCAGGATGATCGGCGCCGGGAAAAAGAAGACCAGATTCATCACGCTCAGAATCAGCGTGTTGGTCAGGTAGTTGATCCAGTCCGGATACCCGAAGAAAGACTGAAACCATTTCAAACCGACCCATTCGCTCCCGAGCACCCCGGAAAACGGCACATAGTTCTCAAAGGCGATCACGATGCCGAACATGGGCAGGTACTTGAATACGATAAAGTAGATCACACCGGGAAGCAGCAGCAGATACAGCCATTTATCCCGCTTGATATTGCTCCAGAGCCGGCGCCAGTATTCCCTGCCGGATCCCCGGGCAGCCCTGAGCTCCGCAGCCTTGGTGGTCATGTGTGCCTCATCCTTTCCCTTTCATCGTCCGGCGGTTTTCGCCGCTCCGGTTTATTCCCGGATCATCAGTTCCGTCAGCATCAGGAAGGTCAGCCCCTGCCCATAGGCCGTGGGAGTGACAATAATGTCTTTATAATGCTGCAGGTCGTGCCCCATGCCGGTGCCGCCGGACACGCCCTGCACCGCGCCGGTCTCGTCCACCTGGCCGATGACCGCGTCCGCCGAGAGCTTGCCCATTTCCGCGTAGGGCTCCTGCGGCAGCCAGCCCAGCCGGATGCCCTTCAGCACGCCGTAGGCGATGGCTGCGGTGGCGCTGGTCTCGCAGTAAGTTTCCTCCACGTTGATCAGCGTGGTATACAGCCCGTTCACCCGCTGGTATTTCCAGAGCGCCAGCACCTGGTCCTCCCAGGCGGAGCGGATCATCCGCATGGCCGCGCTGTCCCGCTTCGTGATATCGTACAGCTCGACGGCCGCGGCGGTGAACCAGGCGTTCCCCCGGGCCCAGAAGGCCCCGGCGAAGTTATGCCGCCGGTCAAAGGTCCACCCGTGATAAAACAGGCCGCTCACCTTGTCCTGCAGGTACCGGATATGAATCAGAAACTGGTATTCCGCTTCCTCGATCAGTTCCGGCCGCTTCAGCACCACGCCGGCCTTCGCCAGGAACAGGCACACCATGAACAGCGTGTCGCACCACAGCTGCTGATAGTGCTTGTTCCACACCGTGCAGTGCTGCAGGCCGCCGTACTCCGTCCTCGGCATTTCCTGCATGACCCAGCTGATCCAGCTTTCGATCACGGGCAGGTACGCCTCGTTCCCCGTTTCCTGATACAGGCATACCAGCGTCAGCACCGGAGCCACGGTGTTCACGTTGCGGTGGGGCTTTTCCGCCCGGGACAGCATATCGTCATACCAGGAGACGAGATACTCCAGAATGCTCCGGTCCCCGCTCTGCTGATAGGTCTTGTAAATCCCGTACAGCGCCACGCCGGTTGGCCACTCCCAGTTGTTCATGGTCAGATGCCCGCGGGAGGGATCGTTCCCGTCCGCCCGCTGCAGCATGCCAAGCACCCGGTCCGCCAGTGCGCGATAGTCCATAACCGTCACCGCCTGTCTTTTTGTAAGCGTTTACATTATACAAACCCCCTCTTACACTGTCAATAGTTTGCAAAAAATATTTTATTCCGTCTCAATTTTGACATTGTACGTACAACTTTAAAAAAATTTTGGAAGCGCTTACATTTTCTCTTGAACATCCTCTACCTGTCTGCTATAATGCTCCCGACAGCGTTTTTGAGACAATACCGAAAGGGTCCCCGGACCGGGCTTTGCATGAACATATTCCTTTAGCGGAAGGAGGGCGCGCATGGCAGCCAACAGTACCATCTACGATATCGCCGCCGAAGCCGGCGTGTCCATCGCCACGGTTTCCCGCGTGCTGCGGGAAGAACCCGGCGTGTCTCCCCGCACCCGGGAGCGGGTTATCGCCGCCATTTCCCGGCACAATTACCGCCCCAGCTCCATCGCCCGGGGCATGACCAGCAAAAAGACCAACACCCTGGGCATCGTGCTGCCGAAGCTGCTGAATCCGAACTACGCCATGATCTTCACCGGCGCCAGCGACGCCGCCCGGGCCGCGGGCTGCAGCGTCAACCTGTTCCCCTGGCGCAGCATCGTCGGGCAGGCGGAGAATCCCGCCCTCGCCCTGGCGGAGCGCCGGCTGGACGGGGTCATCATCTGCGTGGAATACATGCCTCAGGAGGAGAACGCCCGCTTTCTGGAAAGCCTGCGGGAGCTGCGTCCGTTCATGCCCATCGTGCTGATCGGCTGCGTCCCCGCGGAGGTGGATTATCCGGCCATTTCCTATAATATGGCGGAAATCGTCCGGCACGTCATGGCCTGGCTCATCGGCCTGGGGCATCAGCGCATCGCCCTGATCGGAGGGATGGAATCGGATCAGGATCAGAAGCGGCGGGACGTGGGCTACCTCCAGGGCCTGCAGGACGCGAAACTTCCCTTCGTCTCCTCCTACCGCGTGTTCTGCGGCGGTAATCCGGCGGACGGGGAAAACGCGCTGGACGGGATGCTGGAGCAGCTTCAGCCGGCGTACTGGCCCACCGCCGTCATCGCCCTGAACGATCTGGTCGCCATGGGCTGCCTGGCCTCCGCCCGGCGGCACGGTCTCCGCGTGCCGGAGGATCTCTCCGTCGTCGGGTGTGACAATATTTTCTGCGCTCCCTATCTTCTGCCGCCGCTGACGAGTATCGACATGCATCAGCAGGAGCTGGGAGCCCGCGCCGTGGAGCTGCTGCTCAGCGGCGAAAACAAGCGGGAGGATGCGCGCTGGGAAATGGTCTTCCGCGCATCCGGCGGTCCCTGCGAACCGGATATGAGAGAACGGAAAGGAGAATGAACGGATGGAACGTTTTGCCTGGAAAGGCCGGATCAAGCCCGGGATGCAGGCGGAGTACAAGCGCCGCCATGACGAAATCTGGCCGGAAATGCTGGAGCTGCTGAAAGCGGCCGGCATCCGGAACTACTCGATCTGGAGCGACGGGAGCGACGTCTTCGGCTATTACGAGTGTGAAAAGGGCGTCGCCTTCGCCGAGCAGACCCAGGCCGGCAGCCCCATTGTGGACAAGTGGAACGATTATATGGAGGACGTGCTGGAGCTGGTCATGGATCCCGAAACCGGCGCCCAGCCGAAGCTCCGCCAAATGTTCCTGATGGAATAACCCCGTATGCAAAGCAATTCCCTCCGCGGCGCGGAGGGAATCGCTTTTTATTTTCTCAGCTTTCTGATCCGCTCGGTCGTATAGGCCTCGATGTGTTTCCACAAAGCGTGCAGCTGTTTTTTATGGACGCAGAGCTTCTCCGTGCAGTTCGCGCACCGCAGATATTCGTTCGTTTTTTCGGAGAAGCGCTCCGGATGCCGGTAAAAAACGATTTCCCAGCGGACCAGCAGCGCCACGGAAAGGGCCAGCAGGCTCCAGGTGTATCCCTTGCGCACAAAGAACAGCGGCGTGAACATCATCGCATAGTCCCAGTTGTAAATCCGGCAGGCGCTGCAGCATTTGTTTTTCAGAAACCAGCTCTGGAACGGACAGAAAAACAGAATGCAGATCATATCGCAGACGGAGTATACCGCGCACAGCAGAATCATGATCCCGTCGTCGAGAACGCCGTTCATGTGCAGCGCACCGAAGATTCCGTTGAATACGATCCAGATCAGGGCCACCAGCACCGTCGCGTTGTTGTCCGGTATGTCGATCTGCACCTCGCCGGATTTGATATAGTTCCGGGCAAACTGCTTCTGGCACCCGGGGCTTTCATAGCGGGAGGGAAAAAAGCGCATAACCATCTCCACCACGAATACCGCCCAGGTGACCACCAGAATAGCCGGCCGGTTCTCCAGTTCCAGGGTAACCTCCATTCCGTTTTCGAGACGGAAGCGGATATAGCTGATCAGCAGAAGCAGCAGCAGCACCGAGCGGTATACGAGGCGCACATAATGCAGCACGCTGACCGTGCTGATTCTTCTTTTTTTCATCCGGCCGGCGCCTCCTTTCGGCTTTCGTTCCCCGCGGTGTTCCCCTGCCTGCTCTCCTGTGTCTTCGCGATGTATACATTATACACCAGAATCGAAGCCACCACAATCACGGAGCCCGCGACGGAAAGGGGCGATACCGCTTCCCCGTAAAACGCCGCCACCAGCAGCGGATTCAGAATCGGCTCCATGCCGGCGATCAGGCTGGCCGTCACCGGCGGCGTCCGGCGGATACCGATGGAGAACAGGATATAGGCCCCGCCGACCTGAATCACGCCCAGGGCTGCCACCGCGGCCAGGACCGGCGCCGAAAAAACCGTTTCCCGAAAACACAGAGGCGTAAAAAGCAAGCCGGCCGCCAGCTGGCCGATGAAGCAGGAGGAAACCGCGTCCGCGTCCTTCCCGGTGTTCATCATGAAGACGCCGGCGTAGCAGACGCCCGAGAGAACCGCCGTCACGTTGCCGGCCAGGTTCCCCGCCTGAATCCCGTCCACGAAGAACAGCACCACCCCCAGCAGCACGGCGGCGCAGGCGGCCAGATCCGCCTTGCCCGGTTTCTGGCCGTACAGAACGGCCATCAGCAGAATCACGAACACCGGCGCCGTAAACTGCAGGACGATCGCGTTCGCGGCGGTCGTCAGCTTGTTGGAAACAGCGAACAGGGTGGTCACGCCGATCATGGACAGAGCCCCGATCAGCACTCTCCGGTTCCAGATCACCTTTCTGCGCGTCAGAAGCAGATACAGGCCGATCACCGCGGAGCCGATCAGATTCCGGGCGCCGTTGATAGCCAGCGCCGACCACGGAACGATCTTGATGAACAGTCCGCCCGTACTGAAGCAGACGGACGCCAGAAAAACGCAGAGCATAGGCGCCCAGTCCGTCTTTTTCGCTGCCGTCTTCGTTCCGCCTCACCGCCTGTCCTCTTCTGATCCGAACGCACAGGATCGTATCCCGTCCGCCTCTTCGCGATACGTGTATTTCCACCTTTCCTTCCTCTTTTCCTGCCGGAGCCCGGATTTCCCCCGGAAAAAGCAGAATAAAACCAGCAAAAAAAGCCTCCCCCGTGAAAAGAGGAGGCAGCCCGAAAGACAGGGGAACGGAAAGCCGCGATCAGGCATCCGCCGGCTTCAGGAACCGGGTTTCCAGCGGCTGCAGCTCCGCTTCCGCGGTTCCGCCGGGGAAAGCAACCGACGTACGCAGCGTCTCTTCACAGTTGTTGAAGAGCACCAGGGTTTCGTCCGCCGGGAACCAGGCGGCTTCCGCCCGGGGATCCGCGCAGAAACCGGCGGCGCTGCCGTCCTTTCCCGTCAGGTACAGCAGCATCTCCAGCAGCATGCGGGCAGCAGCGGGGCTGTAGGCGAAGCCGCCCAGATAGACAGCCTGCCCTTTCCCGAAGCAATGCAGGGTCAGGGCGGGAACTTCCTGTTCCGCTGCCAGCACCCGGGTTTCCGGATCCGTCAGCCGGATACCCGGCGTCACGCCCAGCGCTTCCCGGCAGACCGGGAAAGGCGCTTTTTGTTCCGTTTCAAAGCTCCAGGGCATATGGCAGGCGTATTCGCCCCGGTCCTGATCCACGCCCAGCACATGCGCCAGCGCGAAGCGGGTATCCCTGCCCTCCGCCGCGGAAGGCTCGCCGGCCCCGATCAGGCAGCCGCCCTCATATACGAAGCGGGTTACCTCCGTCACGACGTCCGGGGATTTCCAGGCGTCTCCGCCGCTCCAGGCATCGCCCTGCCGGCCCGCGCTGATCAGCACGTCCGTATCCCGCAGAGCGCCGTTCCGGACGTCCTCAAAATCGATGAACTTCACGTCCACCGGCAGGCCGGACAGCGCCTCGTTGATATGGATGAGCACGTTTCCGTCCGTCTCGTGGAAATGGCCGGACAGCGTCCAGGAGCGCAGCGCGCCCCAGGTGTGCAGCACCGCGACGCGGATGCCGAGGCCTGCCGGCGCGCCGTGGCTGTGCAGCTCCCGCAGCCGCCGGAAATCCGCCGCCATCTCCCGGATCGCTTCATTAAAAGCGTCCTGCCCGACGGTCAGGTGCAGGTATCCGCCCAGGCCGATGCGGTCCACCGGCTGCCGGGCCAGAGCCCGGCGTACGTGCAGCCAGTAATCGAAGGCGTCCTTCTCCGGGTGTCCGCCCGGAGAGAAAGTCGGCAGGCCGCCCAGTCCCACCGGGAACAGGTACGGATGGAACCGCAGCTCGTGCACCGGCACCTTTGCCCCGGCGCACAGCCGGCACTCGAACCCGGAAAAAACGCACTTGATCAGGCCGTCAAAGCCGATGGAGGCGAAATACTTCCCGTAGGGCTCCATGCCCACCCAGCTGTCGTCATAGAACACATAGGCCTGCTTCCCGGCCGCGTGCACGATCTCCACCAGCGCCTTCGCCTTTTCCGCCACAAAGCGCTGGATGAAATCCATGTAATCCCGCTTGTGGGGGGTAGGCGGCCGGTGGGTCGCCTGCAGCTTTCCGCCGTGAATGAAATCCTCGGCAGTCAGGGCATAACCGTATTCCCGCTCAAAATCCCGCAGGGCTGCGGGGCTCACCGTGAAGTCATAGCTGGCCCAGTCGACAAAGCGGGTGCGCCGGCGCGGATCGCTGCCGAAAATCCATACGAAATTGTAGAACAGGGAAGTCAGCCGTACCACGTCCGTCTGCGGATTCGCCCGGCACCAGTCCTTCAGCCACTGCTGCAGATACGCCCATGCCGCCGGATTCCGGGGGTCCAGCTGGCGCAGGTGCTCGCTGGTCCAGTGGTTGGTGGTGTGGTTGTACATGTTGATCTCTTCCCAGATCCGGAAGCACAGGAAGGACGCCGTGTACCGGTGGTACGGCACGCAGCCCCGCACCGTGATCCGCTCCCCGTCCCAGCTCCAGTTTTCCGCGGGCAGCGGCCTGCCTTCCGTCCTGTCCCACACCTGCCAGTACGGCAGCGCGTCCTCCGCGTCGTTCACGGCGAACTGTTCCGTGAAATAGCCCTCCAGCGGATCGATCGTCAGGGTCTCCCCTTCCGCGGTCCGCGGGTCGGAGCAGAGAAAGCACTGCTGCTGCGCTTCCGGATGCGCTTCGGCGAAAGCGTTATGCTCCCGGATGATACAGATCGTGGAATAGATCTTATACCCGGCCTCCGTGATCTCCGGGGACAGTTTGGTTCCGTCGCTGTCCCGGATCACGTCCGCGCCCCACAGCTTCGCCATTTCCAGCGTCAGTTTCTCATACCCGGCTTCCCCTGGCAGAGTAAAGCCTCCCTGCCGAACCTGCTCCATGCTTTTCACAACCGGACGCCGTCCTTTCCTATATGGTGTCATTCGTATTCCGGGTTCCAGTCCCGGATGATCCGTTTTCACAAAACTCCCTTCACGGGCCGGTTTCCCGTCCCGTGAAGGGAGCGAATGGCAAACAGGAATCCGTATCTCCTGTCAGCGGAGATTATTTGATTTCCTCAGCCGTCTGATTCAGCAGATGCGTGGAGTTGCCCGCCTCCCAGGCCGCGGCGCGCTCGTCGATGATCTCCTGATATCCGGCGTCCAGGAATTCCTGCGCATACTGCTTGTAAAGCTCGTCAAACTCTTCCGGAGCGCACATGGTCAGCTTGTCGCGGTATTCCTTGTACAGCTCGACCAGCGTGGTCTGGTATTCGGCTTCGGCTTCCATGCTCACGGAGAACAGGGCGTTGGCAATGGCCCAGCCGGCGTCGCGCACGGCGACCTTCCTGTAATACCAGTCAATGACGTCCTGAGTGAAGTCCTGCGGCAGATCGTGAGGCATGTTGTTGCTGATCACGTCCTCGATGGTTCCGGCCTGACGGGCTTCGATGGTAATGCACCAGTAGTCCTTGTTGTTGTTGAAGCCCAGCTTGTATTCGCCGTCGTAGTCGCTGACGGATACCGGCAGGTTGTTCTCGTCATACTTGTAGGTTTCGCCCTCGACGCCCCACTGGAAGGTGAAGAGGTTGTCCTCCTGGGTCAGCCATTCCATGTACATCCAGGCAGCCTTCAGCTGATCCGGGGTGGCGTCCTTGGAGAAGCACACCATCATACCGAAGGGGTTGTCCGTGCGGTATCCGGGATTGGTACCGTAGTTTTCATCGATGACGGTGCTCACGGGCGCGATGGCCAGTTCGGCATTGGGATTGGCTTCATAGAAGGCGGTCAGCCAGTCCATGTTCGCGGAGATGTAGCCGCCGTAGGAATAGGTTTCGCCGTTGATGAAGTTGGTCTTCTCATCCTCGGTGCCGGTCAGGTAGTATTCGGGGTTGGTCAGCCCGGCGTTGTACTTGTAGTTCTCGTTCTTCAGGAACTTATAGTTGGGTTCCCAGCCCAGGGAAGGAATGTTGTAGTCGCCGTACATGGCCCACTCTTTCTCGTCCAGGGGCCAGGTGCGCCAGGCGTAGTTCTGGTCGGAGCCGACGCCGGTCACCATGGCGCCGCCGGCGGGGTACTTCGCGATGCCTGCGTCCTTGATTTTCTGCATGGCTTCGTTGTACTCAGTCGTAGTCACCGGGATATGGTCGTAGCCGATCTGCTTCAGCCAGTCCATGCGGACGAAGGTCTGGAAGGTATAGGTGGTATCGTAGTAGGGTCGGAAGGCAGCGGCGAAATAGGTCTCGCCGTTGATCTGGGTGTAGGTCAGCTGGTTGTTCGCCACCATGCGGTTGTAGTAGGTCGGCGCCACAGCGGCGAAGTCTTCCATATTGAAGGTGGTCAGATAGCCGTCGGCGGCCCACTGGGTGACCTTCGGATAGTCGTATTCCATCAGGACGGTGGGCAGATCGTCCGCCGCGGCCAGCATGGAGTACTTGGTCATGACTTCGGAACGCGGAATGGCGACATAGTTCACGGTGATGTTGTACTTGTCGCCGAAGTTCTCCTGGATCCACCTGGTCCAGTAGTTGCCCTCCACGTTCGGCACGCCGGCCTGTCCGCGGTCATACACCGGGATCGTGATGGACACGTTCTCCGCGAAAGGAGCCCAGTCGGCAGGGACGTCGGCGGACGCGGCGGCAGTCATGCCCAGCATCACGCTCAGCGCCAGCAGGATAGCAAGCAGTTTCTTCATGGTTCAGGTTCCTCCTTTATTTTTTATGGGCATCCGCCCATTGGGTTCTTTCCGCAACCTCAATGGTCGCAACTCCTCACTGTGGAGCTTGCTCCCTTTCGGTTGAATAAACCTTTGACGAAATTTCCGCCGCAGGCGGTCATCGATTTCTAATCCGTTCGCTCAATGGTCGCTCAAGCCCCTTGGGGCGGGGCTTGCTCTCCCTTTCGCGCTAATCACGCATCGTCATCCGGTCGCCCGCATAGTCGCAACTGCACACAGTGCAGATTGCTCGTTGCGGGCTCTGTAAGAATTCGATGAAATTTCCGCCGCAGGCGGTCATCGATTTCTAATCCGTTCGCTCAATGGTCGCTCAAGCCCCTTGGGGCGGGGCTTGCTCTCCCTTTCGCGCTAACTGACTCAACTCCCTTTCGGCTTCGCCGAACAGCACACTGTGCTGACGGTCGTATCGTCAGCCTTTAACAGCCCCGACCATAACGCCTTTGACGAAGTACTTCTGCAGGAAGGGATAGACGCAGATGATCGGGATCGTGGCGAACATGATGCACGCAGCCTGAAGCACCTCCGGCGTGCTGGTCACCTCGATGGCTTCGGAGAGGGTGGCCGTCTGGGCCTCCGTCGCGGAGGCAACCAGCTGATACAGCTTGTACTGAATCATTTTCAGCCCTTCCCGGGTAATGTAATACTTGTTGTCCGCATAGCTGTTCCAGCGGCCCACGGCGTAGAACAGGCTCAGGGTCGCGATAATCGGCAGGGACAGGGGCAGCACGATCCGGAAAAGAATCTGGAAATTGTTTGCCCCGTCCAGGAAGGCCGCCTCCTCCAGGCTGTCCGGGATGCTGCTCTGAAAGTAGTTTTTCATGATCAGCATATTGTAGGAGGAGTAAATCAGCGGAAGAATCAGCACCCACATCGTATTCAGCAGGTTCAGATCCTTGTACAGCAGATACGTCGGAATCAGGCCGGCGCTGAAGTACATCGGGATCATCAGAATCACCGTCAGAAACGCGCGGCCCTTGAGCCGTTTCCGGGACAGGGGATAGGCGGCGCAGGTGCAGGTGATCATGCCGAGCGCGGTGAAGATCAGCACGACCTCCACGCTGTAGAGGAAGGAATGCACCAGGGTTCCGTCCTGGAAAATGGACTTGTAGGCGTCCACATTGAAGCCCTTCGGCCAGAGCACCACGGATTTCTGCATCACCGCGGTGTTGCTGGAGACGGACTTGGCTGCCAGATGGATGAAAGGCAGAATACAGGTGAGGCACAGGATGACAAGGATGAAGATGATCAGAAAGTCGCCGATTGTGAATTTCCGGATCGCGTGGGATCCGTCGTTGACGGTGTCGAATTCCCTTTCCTTTTTCGCCATGCTCTCACCCCCTTATAAGAGCCCGTCTTCGCCGAGGGCTTTGGCAAAGCGGTCGCTGATCAGCACCAGAATCAGCCCCACCAGGGACTGGAAAAGGCCCACGGCCGTAGCCATGCTGAATTTGGAGCTTGCGAGGCCTTTTTCGTATACATAAATCGCCAGCTGATACTGATAATCGCGAACCTGGGTATTGGCGAACACGTCCAGCCGCTCGAAGTTGCTGCCCATGAGCCGGCCCAGGTTCATGATCAGCAGCACCACGATCGTGGAGCGGATCCCGGGCAGCGTAATATGCCAGATCCGCTGCATGCGGCTGGCGCCGTCGATCATGGCGGCCTCGTAAAGTTCGCCGCTGATCCCGGTGATCGCGGCCAGGTAGATGATGGTGCCCCAGCCCATTCCCTGCCATACGCCGATCAGCAGATACGTCGCCGCCCAGTGACCTTTTTCCGTCAGGAAGGGAATCCCTTCGGATATCCAGCCCCATTTCATCATCAGCACATTCACGATGCCGGTGGAAGGCTTGAACAGCTGATACGCCACGGCGCCGATAATCACCCAGCTCAGGAAATGCGGGAGATAGAGAATCGTCTGCGTAACCTTCTTGAACCGCGGGAAGCGCAGCTCGTTCAGCATCAGCGCCAGGATGATCGGCGTCGGAAAGCTGACCAGCAGGTCCAGCAGATTGAAGGTGATGGAATTTTTCAGCGCGCGGATAAAGTCCTTATCCCGGAATACCTTGGCAAAGGTTTCCCAGCCGACCCATTTGCTGCCGTCATATCCTTTGGCGGGCTTGTAGTCCATAAAAACCATCCGGAGGCCCGGATAGGCAGCGTAATTAAACAGGATGACCAGCGCCACCGGAAGCAGCAGCAGAACATAAAGATGCCAGTCCCGCCTGATGGCTTTTTTCCAGGTGGTTCTCTCCCGCAGGGAAGGAGCCTTGACCGATCTGACCGACATACGCTCTCCTCTTTTCCGTTTCCGGCGGAACCTTGTTCCGGATGCTGCTGTAAAAATCGTTCGTTCAGAATTCATTATAATGACCGGGGGTTTTTCGTACAATTCCATTTCGACTCCGAAACTGACTAATTTCGACCATAAATGTTTGAATTGATCGTACAACTTTGTCTCTGACCGGATATTCGGGGAGAAATCAGGCCATATATGCGGAAAATGCGGTAAGCATGCTTGTCAAAAACGGCTTTTTCCGGTATGATATTCCGCAGGAGGTGGAAGCATGTCACGGCCCCGGGAAAGCATCATCGAATACCGCAGCTACGATCTGACGGCCGCCATGCCGCTGGAGTTTCACAACCGCCGGACCTGGAAAATCAGCCCGGTCCGGAGCGGCCGCCTGCACGTGCACAACTGTTTCGAAATCGGCGTCTGCCTGTCCGGCAGCGGTTCCATCAGCTTCGGGCGGGAGGAGCTCCCCTTCCGGGAAGGGGACGTGCTGTTCGTCGGGCGGAACGTGCCGCACACCACCTGGTCCTCCCCGGATACCGGCAGCGTCTGGAAGTATATCCACGCGGATCCGGAGCTGCTCCTGGGCGAGGCGGTCGTCAGCCGCGCTTCCTCGCCGCAGCGCTTCTCCTGGATGCTGTCCGACTGTCACCTGCTCCTGGCCGGGCACGAATGTCCCTGGCTTCCGCCGCTGGCGGAAGCCATCATCGAGGAAGCCTCCGCGCAGCAAGCGGATTTTCTGCCCTGCGTTCAGGGTCTGTTCGAGGCGCTTTTCTTCCGGCTCTTCCGGATTTACAACGCCAGCGCCCCGTCGCCCTCTTCCCCGTTCCTGCTCTCCTCCCTCTCGCCGGCCCTGGACTACATCAGCCGGCACTATATGGAGAGCTTCCCGCAGGAAACCCTGGCAGCGGAGTGCCATCTGAGCCCCACCCACTTCCGCCGGAAGTTTCAGCAGCAGTTCGGCACCAATCCCCTGTCCTATCTGCATCAGGTGCGCATCATGAAAAGCTGCGATCTGCTGCGCAGCACCAACCGGAACATCGCAGAGATCGCCGAACAGGTGGGCTACGCCTCCCTCAGCTGCTTTAACCGCCATTTTATCGAGCTGAACGGGTGCACACCCTCCCGGTGGCGCAACCTGCGCGGCGGCGCTCGGCGGACTACGCTGATCGGTCTTCCCGGATGGGAGCGGCCGGAAACCGCCGACGAAATCGAAGCCCGGAATCAGACAGACGCAAAAAAAGGAGGTCATGCGTATTGAAAAAGTATCTGGCCGTTGACATCGGCGCTTCCAGCGGCCGGCACATCGTGGGCTGGCAGGAAGGCGGCGGCCTTCAGACGAAGGAAGTCTACCGCTTCCCCAACGGCGTGACGGAGCTGGACGGGCACCTCACCTGGGATCTGGAAGCCCTGGAGGCCCACGTGCGGGCCGGCATCGACGCCGCCCTCGCGGAATACCCCGATCTGGTCAGCCTGTCCGTTGATACCTGGGGCGTGGATTACGTGCTCCTGAAGGGAGATCAGCCGGTACTTCCCTGCTACGCGTACCGGGACAGCCGCACGGAGCCGGTCATCCCGGAAGTGCACGCAAAGATGTCCTTCGGGGAGCTGTACCGCCGCACCGGGATCCAGTTCCAGCCCTTCAACACGGTTTATCAGCTGTCGGCCGATCTGGCCGCCGGCCGGCTGGAAGGCGTCACCGATTTCCTGATGATCCCGGAATACCTGATGTACCGGCTGAGCGGCGTCAAAAGCCACGAATATACCAACGCCACCACCGGCGGCATGGTCAGCGCCGAAACCGGCGCCTACGATCCGGAGATCGTCCAGGCGCTGGGGCTGCCGGAGCATCTCTTCCGCCCCCTCCAGCAGCCGGGCACGGTCATCGGGGAATACAAGGGCCTCCAGGTCGTGCTCTGTGCCACTCACGACACCGGCAGCGCCGTGGAAGGCATCCCCATGGAGGGCAACGAGCTCTTCCTTTCCAGCGGCACCTGGAGCCTGCTGGGGGTGAAGACGCCGAAGCCCCTGACCGACGACGCCAGCCGCGCCGCCAATTATTCCAACGAGGGCGGCGTCGGCTACAACCGGTATCTGAAGAACATCATGGGCATGTGGCTGGTGAACCGGCTGCGGGCCGAGCTGTGTCCCGATACCCCCTGGGGGCAAATCACCGCGGACGCGGAACAGAGCCGCTTCGATCACCTGGTGGACGTCAACGATCCCGTCTTCCTGGCGCCGGAGAGCATGAAAGCCGCGTTCGATTCGAAGCTGCCCCATCCGCCGAAGTGCATCGCCGGCTATTTCCGCTGCGCGTACCGCTCCCTGGCGCAGGGATACCGGCAGGCCATTGAGGACGTGGAGCGGAACACCGGCAGAACCTACCGGGCGCTATACATCGTCGGCGGCGGCGCGAAGAACGCTTTCCTGAACCGCCTCACGGAGGAAGCCACGGGCAAGCAGGTCATCGCCCTGCCCATCGAAGCAACAGCCCTCGGAAACCTGTCCATTCAGAAATCCGCGATGGATCGTCAGTAATCAGACAAAAGAAAAAGGAGGCATGTGAAGCATGAGTTATGAAGAAGCCAAAAAAAGGTACGCAGCCCTGGGCGTCGACGCCGGCGCCGCCATCCGGAAGCTGAAGACCGTGCCGGTTTCCCTGCACTGCTGGCAGGGGGACGACGTGCGCGGCTTTGACACCGATCCCTCGAAGCCCCTGACCGGCGGCATCCAGACCACCGGAAACTATCCCGGCCGGGCCCGCACCCCCGAAGAACTCATGGCGGACCTGGATATGGCGATGTCCCTGATCCCAGGCACCCCCAAGATGAACCTGCACGCCAGCTACGCCATCTTCGAAGACGGCGAATGGGCGGACCGGGACAAGCTGGAACCCCGGCATTTCCGGAAGTGGGTGGAATTCTGCAAGGAGCGCGGCCTGGGCTGCGATTTCAACCCCACCTTCTTCTCCCATCCCAAATGCGATCCGCTGACCCTGTCCTCTCCCCATGAGGAAACCCGGCGCTTCTGGATCGAACACGGCAAGGCCTCGATCCGGATCTCGAGCTACCTGGCAAAGGAGCTGGGACAGCCCTGCACCATGAACATCTGGACCGGCGACGGCTTCAAGGACGTGCCGGCGGACCGGATGGGCCCCCGGGTGCGCTACCGGGAGAGCATCGACGAAATCCTGTCCGAACCCTATGATTTCAGCCAGGTGAAACCCTGCATCGAGTCCAAGGTCTTCGGCATCGGCGTGGAAGCCTACACCGTGGGCAGCGCGGAGTTCGCCCTCTCCTATGCAGCCATGAACCGGGACAAATGCATTCCGCTGATGGACAACGGCCATTACCATCCCACCGAGGTGGTCAGCGATAAGATTCCTGCCCTGCTGGCCTTCTTCCCCGAAATCGCCCTGCACGTCACCCGCCCCATCCGCTGGGACAGCGACCATGTAGTGCTTTACGACGACGAAACCCGCGAAATCTGCCGGGAGATCGTGCGCTGCGGCGGTCTGGAAGGCCGGGTAAACATCGCCCTGGATTATTTCGACGCGAGCATCAACCGGATTTCCGCCTGGGTCACCGGTTACCGCAACCTGCAGAAGGCCCTGCTCTTCGCCCTGCTGCAGCCCGCGGAGGAACTGAAGCGCCTGCAGGATACCGATCAGTTCTCTGAGCTCATGGTGGTTCAGGAAGAGCTTAAGACCCTGCCCTTCGGCGAAATCTGGGCTGAATACTGCCGCGCCTGCGGCAAGCCGGAGGACGGCGAATGGTTCCCGAAAATCAAAGAATATGAACAGAAAGTGCTGGTGAACCGCAAATGAAAGATATCCTGACGGCACCCTTCATGGTGGAGATGATCCGTACGACCGCCAACATGTATGACCACGGCTGGGATGAGCGCAACGGCGGCAATATTTCCCTGATGCTGGAGGAAAAAGAGGTTCTGGAATACCTGGACGCGGAAAAAGTGCTGCGCACGATTCCCACCGGCTTCACCGCGCCGGAGCTGGACGGGAAATACTTCCTGGTCACCGGCACCGGCAAGTATTTCAAGAACGTGCAGTACGCCCCGGACGTCAACCTGGGCATCGTGCGCCTGAAAGAACAGGGGCAGCAGGCTGATCTGCTGTGGGGCTATACCGACGGCGGCCAGTTCACCAGCGAGTTCCCGGCTCATATGATGAGCCACGTAGCCCGGCTGAAGGTCAATCCCGAAAACCGCGTGGTCATGCACTGCCATCCCGCGAATCTGCTGGCCATGACCTATGTACACGACCTGGACGAGCGGAAGTTCACCCGCACCCTGTGGCAGATGTGCACCGAGTGCATCGTGGTCTTCCCCGAAGGCGTGAACGTTCTGCCCTGGATGCTCTGCGGCACCAACGAGATCGGCGAGGCCACCGCGGAGAAAATGCTGACCGCCCGCCTGGTGGTGTGGGCTCAGCACGGCATCTACGGCGCGGGTAAGGATCTGGACGAAACCTTCGGCCTCATCGAAACCGCGGAGAAAGGCGCGGAGATCTATATGAAGATCGCGCATCTGCCGCTTCTCAACACCATTACCGACGATCAGATGCACCTGCTGGAAAAGCGTTTCAATATCAAAGCCCGGGAAGGGTATCTGGACTGACCGAAAAAAAAGATCGAGCCTGCCGCCCGGCAGGCTCGTTTTGTATATCCTGGTCGCGTCCGCAGACGCAAAATTCTCACGGCAGCGGCGTCCGGTTTCCGTTCTCCTCCGGAACCGTATTATCCACGCCGGTATAGCACTCCGGGAACAGCCCCGCCGTGGACCGCGGTTCCCCCGCGGCCTCCAGATGCGACAGGTCACCCAGCTTCGTTACCCGGAAGGAAACCTCTCCCCGGATTCGTTCCTCCGTCACCACTTCTGTCAGCGCGGAGGGACTGCAGGCGCAGCGCTGCAGCCAGATCATTGGGGAAAAGTCCGTCAGATATCCGAGAATTACCATGGAAATCCCGAAGTGGCAGAACAGCGCGATGGTGTCCCCGGTGTTCTCCAGGCCCAACCACACCGGCCCGTCCTTCCGGAATCCGTAGCGGGCCATCAGTTCGTCCACGCCCTGCCTGGTCTCGTTCCAGATCGCCCGGACGTTCCCTCCCTGAAACAGCGGCGCGTCCGCCCAGCCGTCCGGATCCATCAGCTGCGGATCCGATGTCCAGAGCCGGGGCTTCAGGTCCCAGCAGGCCCGCCGTTTCCCCGTTTCCGGATTGATCATCCATCCCCGGAATTCCTGCAGCCAGGATAGTACCTCCGCCTCCCGGCTCATCCGCTTCAGGGTATATTCCGCGGTCTCCCTGGCCCGGCCCAGCGGCGAAACATAGAAATCCCGGATGTCGTATTTCTCCATCCGCCTGCTCAGCAGCTCCGCTTCCTTCCGCCCCTTCGGCGTCAGCCCGTCAATGCTGTAGTCCGGCTCCGCGTGCCGCAGCAGCAAAATTCTCATTCTCCCGACCTCCCTGTCAGCCTTGATCCTGTCCGCGGTCCATTATAACGGTTTGCAGGCCTCTCTGGCAAGGGTTGTCACAGGAACAATCAGCCGTCAAAATCACCTTGACAAAGCCGGACGCGGTCTCCTACAATGGCCAAAACACTCCCCTGTTCGGAGGATCGCTATGAACATTCATCTTCTGGAAAACCGCAGCCCCGTCGGCTGGACAGACTTCGGCAGCTTCTGGCCCCGGGGAACGGTCACCGTTCCTTCCTTTTGTCTCACAAACGCGGAGGGAAGGCCGGTTCCCTGCCAGAGCGAAGTCACCGCCCGCTGGCCAGATGGCTCCGTGAAATGGGCCCGCCACGCTGCCGACGCATCCCTGCTGGGCGCTGCCGGGGAGATCCTCCCCGCGGCGGATGCCCCGGAGGCTGAAACCGGCCTTCGCGCCGAAGAAAAGGACGGCGGCTGGACCGTCGCCGGCCGGCGGCTATCCTTCACCGTTCCCGGCGGAGAGGATTGCCTGCTGCGGGATCTGCGCCTGGATCAGCGCCTGATGCTGGCCTCCGCCCGCCCCGTGCTCTCCCTGGCCCATGAAACCGAAGAAAACGGCACCCTGTGCTCGGAGACCGTTCCCTGCCCCGCCAGGATCGTTTCCCGCGTGCTGGAGGAACGCGGTCCCCTGCGCCTCGTGTTCCGCTTTGACGGCGTCCACCTGGAGCAGGGGGAGGAAAAGATGCCCTTCCGGATCCGGATGGTTGTGCAGGACGACGGCGAGATCTCCTTCGACCACACTTTCTTTTTCCGGGGCGATCCGGAGCAAGACCGCCTGGCAGCCCTGGGCCTCCGCTTTGAGGTTCCCCTCGGCGGCGCTTCCTGGCAGCGGCATATCCGGTACCTCACGGACCGGTTTCCCTTTCATGACATGCCCACCCAGCTGTTCCACTGGAAAATGCGCCTGAGCCCCGATCTGCTGGCAGCCCAGATGCGCGGGGAAACCGTTCCCGCGGACAGCCGGGCGGAGACCGCGGCAGCCGATCTGCCCCGCTGGAATCATTTTGCCCTGACGCAGGACGCTCCGTCCCACTTCGTCGTCCGCAAGCGGACAGCGGAGGACGTGTGCTGGGTGGACGGGATCCACGGCGAAAGGGCTCCCGGCACCATGGCCGTCAGCGATCCGGAAAAAACGGTCTCCTTCAGCATCCGGGACTTTTGGGAGAAATATCCCTCCGGGCTGGAGGCGGAGGGGCTGGCGGAGGAGCGGGCCGCCTGCACCGCCTGGTTTTACGCGCCTCAGACCCGGCCTTACGATTTCCGCCATTATGACCACCGGATGTACGTGGATGGCTGCTACGAGGGCTTCGAGTATATGCGGTCGGATCCCAACGGCATCGCGGTCACAAGCCGCTGCACACTGCACCTTTCCGCGGAATACCCGGATGAGGATACCCTGCGGGTCCGGAACCGCTCCGTCCGGAAACCGCCCGTCTATACAGCCTCCCCCGCGTATTACCATGCCCATCAGGCCTTCGGCATCTGGGGGCTGAAGGACGCCGGAACGGAAATGGCCGCCTGGATGGAGGATCAGATCAGCCGGGCCTGCGCCTTCTACCGGCAGGAAGTGGAAGCCCGAAGCTGGTACGGTCTGTTCGATTACGGGGATTTCATGCATACCTACGCCGGCAGCCGCCACACCTGGCGGTACGACGTGGGCGGCTATGCCTGGGACAATACGGAGCTAGCGCCGACCTACTGGCTGTGGCTCCAGTTCCTGCGCACCGGGGACGAGGAAGTCTTCTCCCTGGCGGAAGCCCTTTCCCGGCACGCGGCTGACGTGGACACATATCACTTCGGTCCCATGCGCGGTCTCGGATCCCGGCACAACGTGCGCCACTGGGGCTGTGCCTGCAAGGAACCCCGGGTCTCCATGGCAGGGCATCACCGCCCCCTGTATTACCTGGCCGGAAACCGCCGGATCGGCGACTGCATGGAGGACGCCCTGGCGGCGGACGAAGCCCTGGCGGAGACGCCGTATTACCGCCAGCCGGACGGAACCGTGTCCCTGCGCACCGGACCGGACTGGTCCTCCCTGGTGTCGAACTGGATGACCGCCTATGAACGGACGCTGGATCCGAAATGGCTGAAAAAGATTCAGGCCGGCGTGGAAGGCATCAGCCGAGCCCCGCTGAAGCTGACCTCCGGACCTCGCTTCACCTTCGATCCGGAAACCGGAGCCATGGTCTACCGGGGAGAAACGGACCAGGCCGTAAGCATGCACCTGCAGGCCTGCATGGCCGAGCCGGAAGTATGGCTGGAAACCGCCGGCATGCTGAAAGACCGTGCCCTGGCGGACATGGTCTCGGAAAACGGCCGGTATTATTATCTTTCCCCGGAGGAACGGATCGCCGCCTCCGGCGGACTGCTGCAGAACCGTGGTTTCGGCGGAGTCATCTATTCCGCCGACATGCAGGCCTGGACCGCCCGCGTCCGCGGGGATGAAGCCGCCGCCCGGGAAATCTGGCGCGGGCTGCTGGGTCTCCTGTACTCTCCGGAACACCCGGATGGCTTCCGCCCGGTTCCGGTGCCCGGTGCGGCGCCCGGCAGCAGCGCGGAGGAAATTCCGTGGATCTCCACCAATTTCACAGCCCAGTGGTGCCTCAAGGTAATCGTCTGCCTGGATCTGATCCGCTCCGCCCTGCCCGGCACCCTGCGGGAGCTGGAAGCGTGGCTGAAGGAGAAACCCGCGGACTCGCCGCTCTACGGCGCATAAATACCGACGGGGACGGTTCAGAAACCGTCCCCATCGACACTAAGCGGCTTTCCGCAGTTTCCGGGCCAGCAGACAGATTCTCTTTTGCTGTTCCCGGTATTGCGCCGTACCCGGCAACAGCCGTCCGTGCAGGGTCCGCATAATCCGGATGTAGCAGGGAATCAGGAACAGATCCGCCATCACCCACGCGGCCGGATTCGCGAAGCAGGCGCCGGTAAAGCCCCACGCGGGCACCAGGAACAGCGCCACGCACGTCCGTGCGACCATCTCAGACAGGCCGGCAAGCATAGCCACCCGGGTATAGCCCATGCCCTGGATACACAGCCGCACGATATTCACGAACAGCAGCGGAATATAGAAAGCCGCGTTGATCCGCAGGAAGCGGACGCCCATCTCCGTGACCTCTGTTTCCGCGGCAGCGTCCACAAACAGGCCCAGCAGCTGACGGCCGAACAGCAGCACCGTGCCCAGCGCCGCCAGGCAGTATACGATCCCCAGGACCGCGGCCGCCTTCAGCCCCTGCTCCACCCGGTCCAGCTTCCGGGCGCCGATATTCTGCCCGGCGAAGGTCGCCATGGTGGAAGCGAGGGCGTCAAACACGCTGGCAAAAAAAGCGCTGATCCTGACGGAGGCGCTGACCGCGGCCACCGCGGCGACGCCCAGACCGTTCACGGACCACTGCACCACCACCGAACCGATCGCCGTGATGGAAAACTGCAGACCCATCGGCAGGCCGATGCCCAGCATCCGCCTCGTCAGCGCCGGGGAAAACCGCCGGTCCTCCCGGCTCAGCCGGAGAATGGGAAACCGCCGGATCATCACGATCACGCAGCCGATGCCGGACAGGAGCTGGCTCACAGCCGTCGCCACCGCCGCTCCGGCCACGTCCATCCGGAATACGAGGATCAGCAGCAGATCCAGCGCGATGTTGATCAGCGAGGCCAGCACCAGGAATACCACCGGCGTCCGGCTGTCCCCCAGGGAACGCAGAATGCCGCTGGCCATGTTGTACAGCACGCAGGCCGGAATCGCCGCGAAGATAATTCCAATGTACCGGGCGGACGTGTCCAGGATTTCCTCCGGGGTATTCATCAGCCGAAGCAGCGGTTTGCACAGCAGCGTGGAAGCCGTCGCGAACAGCACGCTCAGCACCGCGCTGAGCACGACGGCGTGCCAGACGCAGCGCCGTACCTCCGGCTCGTCCTTCGCGCCGAAAGCCTGCGCGATCGGAATCGCGAATCCGGAGCACAGGCCCAGGCACAGCCCGATCACCATAAAGTTGACCGAACCGGTGGCGCCGACCGCCGCCAGCTTGGTCGCCCCGAGAACCCGGCCGACGATCGCCGTGTCCACGAAGCTGTAAAACTGCTGAAACAGAACGCCGAAGAGCAGCGGCAGCGCGAAGGACACCACCAGCTTCATCGGTTTGCCTTCCGTTAAATCACGCGTCATTGAACGTGCCATAACATCCAATCCATCCTTTTCCGCGGCGGGCAGTCCCGGCTTTTTTAGCCTGCGGCCCGGCCGCTCGCGATGTTATAGCACTTTTGGACTTCGGATGCAAGCGAAAGATCCGGTTGTTTCAGATCTGTTTTTGCATTTTCCTTGTTTTGCCCCAGTTCTGCTGATCACGGTGTTCAGCAGACTGTTATCTGTATTCCGACAGCAGCGCCTCGATCTTCCCGGTCAGCACGCGCAGCTCGCTGTTCGCGTAATGATCCATCTTCTTCGCCTGCGCAAGCAACTGCTCCGCGGCCGTCACCAGCTGCCGGTATTCCCGGTTCTGCTTTCCTTTCGCCTTCGGCTCGGCAGTCGTCTTTTCCTTCTTCCGGCGCACCGGTTCCTCCAGCCGGATCCATTCCCCCTTCAGCAGATCGAAGGAGGAGCCGGAATAAGGCGCTTCCGCAGGCACGCCGAACCGCTCCGTCAGCAGACCCGTCAGCGTTTCGCAGGCTTCGTCCTCCCCGTGGTTCACGAAGATCCGCCGGGGCTTTTGCCTGATCTGCTCCACCCAGCGCAGCAGCCCGGCCTGGTCCGCGTGGCCGGATACGCCGTTCAGCAGCGCCACGTCCGCCTTCACTTCCATCTCTTCGCCCATGATTTTCACATGCTTCGCGCCGTCGTAGATGATCCGGCCCAGGGTACCGTTGGCCTGATACCCGACGAACAGGATCAGGTTGGCAGGGTTCCAGATGTTGTGCTTCAGATGATGGCGGATACGGCCGCCCTCGCACATGCCGCCGGAGGCGATGATCACCTTCGGCTCATGGTTGGCGTTCAGCAGCTTGGATTCTTCGGCGGAGACCACTGTATTCAGCCCCTCGAACCAGATGGGATTCTCCCCGGCCTGCATGACGGCCCGGGCTTCCTCGTCCAGGCAGGAGACGTCGCACTGCAGAAAGATGGCGGTCGCCTCATTGGCCATCGGGCTGTCCACATATACCGGAAAATCGGGATATTCCGGCAGCAGTTTCTTCTGTTTGATTTCCCGGAAGAAATACAGCAGTTCCTGGGTGCGCCCCACCGCGAAAGAAGGAATAATCACCGTTCCTCCCCGGTCAAAGGTTTCCTTCAGCTTTTCCGTCAGAAAGGGAATCGGATCCGTGGCTGCGTCGTGCAGCCGGTCTCCGTAGGTGGATTCCAGCAGCAGATAGTCCGCCGCCTCCACGGGAGAGGGATCCCGGATGATGGGCTGATTCAGGTTGCCCACATCTCCGCTGAATACCATCGTTACCTGCTTTCCTTCCTCTGTCAGAAAGCATTCGACGGCGGAAGACCCCAGCAGATGTCCCGCGTCGGTAAACCGCACGCTGATCCCCTCGTCCACGGTGATGATCTCCCCGTAGCGGCAGGGGCGGAACAGCTTCATGGTCTTCTCCGCGTCCTCCGCGGTATACAGCGGTTCCACAGGATCCATTCCCGCCCGGAGGTTCTTCTTCGTCTGATTCTCCGCGTCGTTCTCCTGGATATTGGCGCTGTCGGCCAGCATGATCGCACAGAGGCTGATCGTCTCCGGCGTAGCGTAAATCCGGCCCCGGAAGCCCTGCTTCACGAGCAGCGGCAGCATGCCGCTGTGATCGATGTGGGCGTGGGTCAGCAGCACATACTCGATCTGCGCCGGAGACACGGGCAGCTCGGCGCGGACATATTCGTTATCCCCCTGGATCATCCCGTCGTCCGTCAGCAGATACCGTCCCGGATTCCATTCCAGCAGCGTTCTGCTTCCGGTCACCTCGTGGTTCGCTCCCAGAAAGGTCAGTTTCATGGCCGCGCTCCTTCCCAGACCCGCAGATCCGCGTATGCCCCGATCATCGGAGCCAGCTGACGGAAGCCGATCTTTCCGCCGCCCAGCAGCGGACCGAAGGTTTCCCCGTCATCCGTAAACCGGAGAACTTCCAGCTCGTTCACGGCAAACCTCACGTCCCTCCCCCGTTTCAGCAGGGACAGCTGATAGGGAGCCGCGGCGTCCGCCGCGTCCGGAATCGGATCCGCCCCCTGGGCGGTCAGATAAAACCCGTAGCTCTTGCGGAGATTACAGGTGTGGAAGCTGCGCTCGTCCGGCTCCTTCCTGCGGAAGAAGGAAAGATGGAACGCGTTGATATCCCCGTGATGATACTGCCTGTATTCCCCCGTGCGGGCCGCGAGACCCGGATCGAAAAGGTCCTCCCCGTTCCGGCCTGCCGCGGCAAAGAAAATCATGGCCAGCCCCGGCTCGCGAATCGGCTGGAAAGAAACCTCCAGCAGAAAATCCGCCGGGAAATTTTCCCGGCACCAGAGCACATAGTTGGCCGCCTGCCCCTTCTCCGGGCTTTCCGCGTTTTCCAGCCACAGCCTTCCGTCCGGAAAGCGTGTTACGGCTTTCCCTTCCGCAACAAAATCCTTCATGCACGCCGGGTTCGACAGGCTGTTTTCGTACAGCAGCTTTCCCCGATATGTCTCATACAGCATTTTCCCTCTCCTTTTCCCCTCCGGAAGAACGGATCCGCACGGTTCAGGCATTCTCTCTTCCCGGAACGCCCGGGATCCCGTCCATCGCGTCCCAGACGAACTGTACGAACGTCCGGACGCCGGTGGACAGAGCCGCCTCGTCGATATCCCAATCCTTCGTATGCGCGGGATGGCAGGCGCCCAGCGTCTCGTTGCGCATTCCCAGGCCGAACAGCAGCCCGGGGCGTTCCTGCTCGTAATACGCGAAATCCTCCGCCCCCGGAGAAATCGCCAGTTCCTTCACGTTCTCCTCTCCCACTGCCCGGACCGCCGATGCCCGGAAGGCCTGGTACAACGCCGCGTCGTTGTACGCGCAAGGCAGCGGATCGCCGCTCCAGGACAGATCGGAGCCCACCCGGCTTTCCTCCGCCACCGCCCGGACCAGCTTTTGCAGCCGCTCCCGCGCCCAGGCCATGGTCCGGTCCTTTGCGCACCGGATGGTACCCTCCAGCGTGCAGGTATCCGCGTTGGCGGCCACGGTGGTGCCCGCGTGCATCGTGCATACGCTCATCACGCAGGTATCGAAGGGATCCACCTCCCGGCTCACCAGCAGCTGGATGCCCTCATAAATCTTGACGCCCGCCGCCAGGGCGTCGATCCCCGCATGGGGCGTGGCGGCGTGGACCGCCTTCCCCTGCAGCGCAATTTTGAACGCGACGGAAGAGCAGTTGGTGCAGCCAGCTTTGGTGGAGATCATATGGGTGGGATCCCCGCAGTTCACGTGGCACATCACGATGCAGTCGATGTCCCGCATCACGCCGTGCTCGCAAAGGGTGCGGGCTCCGGAGGGCCGCCCTTCCTCGCAGGGCTGGAAAATCAGCTTCACCCGGCAATGCAGCTGATCCCGGATCGCCCAGAGCGCCCTGGCGGTTCCCAGCATCATGGCGGTATGCGCGTCATGGCCGCAGGCGTGCATGATGCCCGGATGCCGGGAGCGGTAGGGCTTGTCCGGATTGTTTTCCTCGATGGGCAGCGCGTCCATGTCCGCCCGCAGGCCGATCGTGAAGCCGTTCTTCTCCCCGTTGACCGTCGCCACCACGGAATGTTTTCCGTACACGTCCGCCTCGAAGGGAATGCCGATTTTCCCCAGCTCCTCCCGCACCAGTGCGGAGGTCATGGGAAGCTCCCATCTCAGTTCGGGATACATGTGCAGCTGCCGCCGGATGCGCACCAGGTCGTTCTGATCCAGCGGATATGCGGGAACGCTCATGACGGATCCGCTCCTTCCTCCTGACCGGCTTTTTCAAACAGGAAAAAGGGCCGGTCCTTACAGTCCTGCCGGATGACCTCAAAATCAGCGAAGGCTTCGTTTCCCTCCATGCGCACCTTGCCCGCCCTTCCGGGCACGTCGTACCGGCCCGGGCGGTACATGGGGTCCCAGACGCCGACCGTTTTCCCTTCCGCCTCCGCCAGCACGATATAGTGCCCGCAGTCGGAAAACACCCCGATCCAGCCGTCCTGCGGCCTGTCCCCCTGCGTGTTGGCGATCACCAGGCCCTTCCGCGCCTGCAGAAAGCGCTGCGCCTCGTCCGCGTCTTCGGTGCAGCGCACCTTCAGCCCCACTTTTTCCGCGAAAACAGGGGCAAAGATATACAGATCCGTGCCCGGTTCCTCCCTCGCGCCGCAGGCGATCGCCAGCTCGCAGGCGTCCCAGGGTTTATAGCGGATCCCCAGCATGCTTTCCGCCACCATGGCGGCGCAGCAGGGGCCGCAGCCGTTGTCGGCGATGGTGCCCAGCCCCGTTTTTCCGCAGGGATAGGGCCGGTCCTCATAATCCAGCTGACAGTAAAAAACAGACGGTTCCTTCATGGCGCCTCCGCTCCGGGAATGGATCCCTGATTTTTTTCCTGTCTCTATGATAGTCTGCGGCGTGCTGAATTGCAAGCAATAATTTCCCCCTGCGGCAGGAATGGTCCGGGGTATCCCGAATATATACTTTTAGGCGTATTTTCCAAATCCGAATGATTCAGAAAGGGGTTTATTGTGTTTACGCAGCATGAGATCGATTCCGTCCGCGAGGCTGTATCCGGCATATTGAACGTTTCCTTTGACGGCCTGGACATCCGCGTGGAAGAGGGGCCCGGCGTCACGGTCACCGGAGAGGGCTCCGCTTACATTCTCCGGGCCGAAAACCGGTCCGCTTTGGCAAGAGCCTGGTTCCGCCTGGCGCAGGAAAGGGCCGCCGGCAGGCACCCCGTATCCGTCCGGGAAACGAAGCATTTTGAGTCCTGCGGTTCCTTCCTGGATTTTTCCCGGAACGGCGTGATGACGGTGGAAGCCTGCAAAAAATATATGGCGTACAGCGCCGCCCTGGGCCTCGACACGGTCGTGCTTTACACCGAGGACACCTATACCGTCCCCGAATATCCGTACATGGGCTACCTCCGCGGCCGCCTGACCCCGGAGGAATACCGGGAGCTGGACGACTACGCCGATTCCCTGGGGCTGGAGCTGATCCCCTGCATCCAGACGCTGGCGCATATGGGAAACTTTCTCCAGTGGAAGGAAAACGAGCACCTGAAGGATCAGCCCACCATTCTCCTGTGTGACGACGAGGAAACCTACAAGTTCATCGAGGCGGAGATCCGGGCGGTGCGGAGCTACGTCCGGGGAAAGCGCCTCCATATCGGCATGGACGAAGCCCATTCCGTCGGCCTCGGGCAGTATTTCCGGAAGTTCGGGCCCACGGACCGGTTCGAGCTTCTTTCCCGTCACCTGAACCGGGTGGTGGAAATCTGCAAAAAGTACGATTTCCATCCCATGATGTGGAGCGACATGTTCTTCCGGCTGGGCTCCGCCACCGGCGATTATTATGATCTGGACGCGAAGATCCCTCAGAGCGTCATCGACCGGCTGCCGGATGTGGATCTGTGCTACTGGGATTACTATCATGACGAGGAGAAATGGTACGATCATATGCTCTCCGGGCACGCGCAGATGAGCCCCAACACCGCCTACGCCGGCGGCATCTGGGTCTGGAGCGGTTTCCTGCCGCACGTGAACCTGACCCGGGAAAGCATGGAGTGCGGCGTGCGCTCCTGTGTGCGGCACAAAACCCGCACGGTGCTGGCCACCACCTGGGGGGACGACGGCAACGAGACCAGCCCCTTCCTGGCCCTGAATCAGCTGCCCATTATCTCGGAATACTGCTGGCGCGGCGAGGACTGTGCCCACGAAACCATCGCGGAAACCGGCGAATTCCTGACCGGGCTGCCTGACCGGGCGTACAACGCCTTCGGCCTGTTCTATCCCGATCTGCGGGACAGGCGCGTGGGCAAGGCTTTGATCTGGTGCGACCTGCTGTATCCGCTGGGCCCCACCGCGGAAGAGCTGCCCTCCGCCGTTGAGCGGAGCGAGCAGGCCCTGGAGATTCTGAAGGATTATCAGGATCGGGCGGACTGCCGCTATGCCGCGGCCCTGTTCGAGATTTGTGCGCTGAAAGCGTCCCTCAAAATGCGCATCCGTCCCCTGTATCTCGCCGGAGACCGGGTCGCGCTGCGGAAAATTGCCCTGGAGGAAATCCCCGCGCTTCTCTCCGTGTATGATTCTCTGCGCGCGCTGCACAAGGCGCAGTGGGAAAGCATTTACAGGCGTAACGGCTGGGAAGTGCTGGCCCTGCGGTACGGAGCCGTGGAAGGCCGGCTGCGGGACGTGCAGGACGCGATTCTCCGCTGGTGCGACGGGACGCTCCCCACCCTCTGCGAGCTGGATGAGGAACCGAAGGATCCCACGCGGAAGAGCGGCATGGAGTTCTATCAGGTCTTCGTATCCCCTGTCTTCAATCTGTAACCGGAGGAACCCTTTCATGACAGAGCTGTATATCGGCGTCGACGGCGGCGGAACCCACACTTCCGCCGTCTCTGTGCGGCCGGACGGGCGCATTCTTGCCCGGGCGGCCGGATCGGGTCTGAATTTCTGCAACGACGGCCTGGATACCTGTGTCAGCCGCTTCGGGGAGATCCTGGCGCGCCTCCTTCCTGCCGGGCCGGCCGGCCGGATCGTCGTCTGCGCGGGGCTCGCCGCACTGGACGGCCCTGCCCCGCCGGATATCCTCTCCGCCTTTCAGGCCGCGCTGCCTCCGGGCTGCCGCCTGATTCTGGAAAGCGATCTGACGGTGGCGCTGGCCGGGCTGACCCTGGGCCGTCCCGGATTGATGACCGTGTGCGGCACCGGCTCCATGGTCATGGTTCGGAACGCGGCCGGACAGGAGCAGGCTGCCGGCGGCTGGGGATGGAAGATCGGCGATCCCGGAAGCGGATATATGCTGGCCCGGGAGGGGCTCTTCCGGGCACTCTGGCGCCTGGAAACGGAAAAGCGGGAGACACCGCTGCTGGCTGCCGCCTTCTCGTCCTGTTCCGTTCCGGATTCCCGCAGCCTGCTGACCGCCCTGTATCCTCCCGGCTCGGGGGTGGACACCCTCGCGGCCTTCGGGGCGGAGGTGGTCCGTCTGGCGGAGGAAGGAGATCCGGACGCCCTGGATATTCTCACCCGCCAGATGCAGGAAATCTCCGCGCTGGCGGCATCCCTGCTGAAGTCGGTGCCGGAAGCCAAAGACCGCGTCGGTCTCTACGGCGGCGTTTTTCAGCACAGCGCGCTGGCGAGATCGCTGTTTTCGGAGGCGCTGTCCGCCCGTGTCCCGGAAGTTCGGCCCTGCCTGCCCGAATACCCTCCGGTGCTTGGCGCCGTGATTCTGGCCATGCTGCGGGAAGGGCTTTCATCCGAAAGCCTGCCTGCTTTTACAGACGAACCGTAAGGAGGAAACCTCATGACTGCTGTCGACCGTTATTTTGACAATCTGACCGGGCTGCTTGCCCGGGTCCGTCAGACCCAGGGGCCGGCGATGGAAACCGCCGCCCGGCGCATCGCGGACGCCGTCCGGGACGGACACCTGCTGTATACCTTCGGCACCGGGCACGGACATCTGCTTGCCCTGGAAATCTTCTACCGGGCCGGAGGGCTGGCCCCGGTCTGCCCGATTCTGGATGAGAAGCTGATGCTGCACATTTCCGCCGCAGGCAGCACGCTGGAGGAGCGGGACGAAACCTGGGTTCCGCGCCTGCTGGAACGGTATCCCCTCTCCGCGGGTGACGTACTCATCATCGCCTCCAACTCCGGGCGGAACGCGGTGCCGGTTCTGCTGGCTCGGGCAGCCCGGGAGCGGGGCGTCTTCGTGATCGCCCTGACCAGCCTGGCCCACTCCTCCTCCGTCACCGGGCGGAACGAGCTGGGTCTCCGCCTCTTCGAGGTTGCCGATCTGGTGCTGGACAACGGAGGCATTCCGGGGGACGCCGCCATTCAGTTCGCCGATCGGTCCTTTACCGGCGCCACCTCCACCGCGGCCGGGGCGGCAATCCTGCAGGCCATTCTCTGCCGGGTGCACGAGATCGCCCTGGAAGAAGGCTTTCCGGCGGACTTCTTCGTCAGCAGCAATATCGACGGCGGAGACGAGATCAACAACCGCCTGGTGGAAAAATACCGGGACCGGATACCCGGGCTGCTGTGAAAGCAGCCGCCTGTTCCCCATGACAGACACAACGGATCTGAAAACCGGATCCAAAGGAGAAGAACAATGCGCGCAGGTTTTGGATTGGCTGAAATCACCCCGCCCATGGGGGTTGAACTGGCCGGCTATGGATATTATCTTCAGAGAAAATGCGATTCCGTCCGGGATCCGCTCTATGCCCGGGCCGTCATACTGGAAAGCGGAAAGCAGCGGCAGCTGATCGTCAGCTGCGACGTACTGGGCCTCAGCCAGGAGGTGGCGGACGCGGTCATTTCATACGCCGGCTCCCTGGGGATCCCGCGGGAGCGGGTCATGATCGTCAGCATCCACACGCACACCGGTCCCGCCGTGAAGTATCATAATGGCTGCGGGGAAGTGGACGACGCTTATGTCGCCGGCCTCGCGGAAAAAATCCGCCCCGCGCTGGAAAGCGCGGCGGCGGATCTGTCGGAGGTCGCGCGGCTGCTGTATACCCGCGGGCCTGTGCCCGGAGATTACATCTATAACCGGGCCGCCCCGGACGGGCCTGTGGACCGGGAAGCCCGGGGGTTCCTGCTGGAGCGTCCCGGGAAAGCTCCGATCCTGCTGGCAAACGCCGCCTGTCACGGGGTGTTTCTCCGATGCGTATCCTGCGTCAGCGCCGATTTCTCCGGAGAACTGCACCGCCGCTGCGCGGAAGCGGGCATACTGTCCGTCTATCTGAACGGCCTCTGCGGCGATATCGATCCGTGGCATCCGTCTCCGGAGCGGATGGCGGAATACGGGCAGAAGCTGTTTGAGACGCTGCGCGCTGGCCTTCAGGAGCTTCCCCTGACTCTGTCGGGAGGGCGGCTGCCCTTCACTCTCCGCCTTGTTCCCTTCACCCGCGAAGACATTCGGGAAGCCGCGGCTCGGTCAGTCCGGAAAGCGGGCGGCCCGGAGGCTCCCGCCGCGCGCTGCGCGCTGGCCTGGGAGGAAGAGCTGCTGGGCCAGTTTGACTCCCTCGTCTCGGAGGAGCCGGGGGACGCGGCATATTTTGTCCTGGGAGGCGTTCCTGTGCTGGCGCTGCCCTTTGAGGGATACACCGGCATCGGGATGGATTTCCGGAGCCTCGCCGGCTGTCCGGACGCGATGGTGCTGGGCTGCGCTGAACAGCTGCGCGGATACCTTCCCACCCGGGATGATTTCCTGCGGGATTCCTACGCGGCAAAGGAAAGTATGTTCCTCTACCGCCGCCTGCCTCCCGTCCCCGGCGAGGCGGAGCGCCTGGCCCGGCAGCTGGCGGAAGGCTTCATCGGGTAAAGAGATATAAAACAACAGCGCCTGTTTCCCGCGGGAGACAGGCGCTGCTGTTTTACCTACTGTTCTGATTATTACTTGATTTTCTTGTTCATCACAGAGGACCAGGCGGACCAGAACTTCACGCCGCCTACTGTCTTATAGGTCCGGATCCGGACGTAGTAGGTCTTCTTCGCCGTCAGCTTTTTGAGTACCGTCTGGGTCGTCCCCGCCTTGGAAATGGTCAATTTGTTGACGTCCTTCTTGAACTTCTTGTCCGTGCTGTACTCGATCTCGTATCCGGTAATGTTGCTGCCCTTCTTCCACTTAACCGTCAGCTGTTTCTTTCCGGCCGTCAGGGAGGAGAGCTTCACACCCTTTGGAACGATGTTGAAGGTTACTTCTTTGGTTCCGGTATAGTCGCCTTTGCCCGTGAGGGTGATCGTCGCCTTGCCGATCTTCTTGTTGTTCTTCCAGGAAACGGTATAGTCCTTCCCCTGAGACAGCTTCTTTCCGTCGTACTTCACGGTTACCGTCGGTTTGATGGCCTTGCCGGTATAGGCCTGATCCTTGATCGCCGCGACGGTGACTTTGCTGAGCGCAACCGCGTCTGTGACAACCTTGACGTCACGGTCCACGGAAAGGATCTTCTCGTTCTCGCCGATTCTCCACGCAAGATATTCTTTGTCCGCAGGATCCTTTCCCTTGACCGGCTCGTTGTACTTCACCAGCTCGTTCAGAATCGGGGTTTTCGACACGTCCAGCTTTTTCAGCTCATTGTCATAGCATTGGAGCTTCGCCAGTTTCTGGTTTTTGCTCACATCCAGACTCTTCAGCTTGTTGCCGGAGCAGGACAGATGGGTCAGCGCCTTGTTTTTACCTGTTTTCAGGCTCGGCAGCTGATTGTTGTCGCAGATCAGTTCCTGCAGCGCAGTATTCTTGTCCACGTTCAGGCCTGTCAACTGATTCTGCCAGCAGGACAGCATGATCAGCTTGGTATTTTTCGTCACGTTCAGATAGGTGAGGTTGTTGCGGGAGCAGTACAGCTCCTTCAGTTTCGTATTGGCCGTGACGGTCAGTTTATCCAGCTCGTTGGCGCTGCAATCCAGCACCTCCAGCGCCTTGTTCTTGCTTACATCCAGGGTCTTCAGCGGATTCTCCGCGGTGTAAAGCTTCTTCAGCTTCGTGCTCTTCGTCACATCCAGGCCCGTCAGCTGATTGTTGGTGCAGGAGAGGTGGAACAGCGCCTTATTGTTGCTCACGTCCAGGTCCGTCAGCCGGTTATGGTCGCAGATCAGTTCCTCCAGCGCCGTGTTCGCGCTCACGTCCAGCGCCGTCAGTTCATTGCTGTGGCAGGACAGCATCTTCAGCGCCGTGTTCGCGCTCAGATCCACGCCGGTCACCTGGTTGCGGCCGAAGTAGAGCTCAGTCAGCGCCGTGAAATGCTCAATGCCCTTCAGATCCGAAATATCCTTTTCGGACACTTCGATCACCGTGACCGCGGCAATCTCGTCGTTGTTCAGGTAGCCGTTTTCGTCCGTGTCGAACTGTGCCACAAACGTCCGGAAGTTTCCGTCCGGGAAATTCCGTTCGTTGATCGCGACGCCTTCCGGAATATAGGACTTATCCACCGCAAACAGGATCTCGTTTTCTCCGTCGCCGTCCTCGTCAATTGCCCACAGGAGATGGTCTTCCTTCTCGGTCGGTTCGCTGCCTTCCACCAGATCACGCAGCGTTTGATTCAGCTTTATATTCTCATTCGTCAGTTCGTTCGCGTAGCAATAGAGCTTCTTCAGCTGCGCAATCTCAAACACAGCCAGACTCGTCAGCTTGTTATGGGTGCAGGAAAGGTGAGTCAGCGGTGCATTCGCGATACCGTCCAGAACAGTCAGCTGATTGTGGTCGCAGATCAGTTCCTCCAGCGCTGTGTTCTCATTTACATCCAGCGCCGTCAGTTCATTACTGTGGCAGGACAGCATTTTCAGGGCCTTGTTCGCGCTCACATCCAGACTGGTCAGCAAATTGCGGGAACAGTAGAGCTCGGTCAGCGCCGTGAAATGTTCAATGCCCTTCAGATCGGAAATTTCCTTTTCGGACACTTCGATCACCGTAACCGCGGCGATCTCGTCACTGTTCAGGAAACCGTTTTTGTCCTGATCAAATTCAGACACGCACGCCCGGAAATTTCCGTCCGGGAAATTCTGTTCCACAATCGCCACGCCTTCCGGAACAAAGTCCTTGTCCGCGCCCAGCAGGGTATCCTCGTCTTTTTTCCACAGCAGATGATCTTCTTTTTCTTCAGGCTCGCTGCCGTACAGCAGATCGCTCAGAATCCGGTTCAGGGTTACATCCCCGATCTTCAGCCCGTTGGCATAGCAGTAGAGCTTTTTCAGCGCCGTGTTCCCGCTCACGTCCAGCTTCGCCAGCTGATTGTTGGTGCAGGAGAGATGGAACAGTTCCGTATTCCAGCTCAAATCCAGCGCTGTCAGCTGGTTGTAATCGCAGATCAGCTCTTCCAGCGCCAGGTTTTTGTTCAGATCCAGACTGGTCAGCGCGTTGCGATGGCAGCCGATGATTTTCAGCGCCGCGTTCGCGGTCACATTCAGACTCGTCAGCTGGTTCACACTGCAGTAGAGCTCGGTCAGCGACGTGAAATGTTCAAGTCCCGTCATATCGGCAATCTCTTTTTCAGACGCTTCCATCACAGTGACCGCGGCCAGCTCGGCTTCACTCAGGTTCCCGTCCTCGTCCGTGTCAAACTGTTTTACATATTCCCGGAAGTTTTCGTCCGGGAAGTTTTTGTCGTCGATCGCCGCGTCCGCAAGGGCGAACACGCAGATCACCGCCAACACCAGGCAGAGTAGCATCCCAATCGTTTTTTTCATCGCAGAAATTCTCCTCGCTTTCATATTCCTGTTTCCTTTTGGGTTAACAACATTTTACATTCTGCAGCCCGGTTTTGCAAGTCTTTTCTTTCGCCTTCCGGGCCGGCGGAACGTAATCGCTTCATCCGGACACGGCATCCGGATTCCTGCTGTGCACAGTATAGCACCCGCGCATTGTAAACTGTGCGGGTGTTTTTACGCGGAATGTTTTTACGTCCGGTTCTTCCGGTATCTTTGCCTTTTGGGGTCCTTGTGGTACAATAATCAAAACCGGTTCCGGCCTGTCCGGGCGGAAAAGCGTTTATATGAAAGAACATGGAGGCGAATTCGTTGCTGAAACCAATTACAGGCGCCTGGTTTGAATTCAGGCATCACAGTACATGGGAAGGAGTCCACTATAATCCGGAGCTTCGCCGGTTTACCCGGGAGCAGTGGCAGACCATGGTCCGGGACATGCACAGCCTTGGAATGGATACGGCGGTGCTGACCTGCACAGCCCTCGTCACGGAGGACGAGCAGGAAAGCTACGCGCCGGTGGATCTGTTCCCGCAGCCCGCGGATACCGGCTGCCCGGACGCGCTGGACGCCGTCATGGAGGAGATGGAGAAACAGGGCATGCATCTGTTCATCGGCCTGGGATTCTACGGGCTGTGGACGGATCCGGAAGGCAACATGACCAGTCCGGAGGTGGATGCCCGCGCTTTCCGCGCGGCGCGGATCCTGTATGACCGCTACCGGGATTTCCGCTGCTTCGAGGGCTGGTATCTGCCGGATGAAACGGAGGCCGGGCCGTATTTCAAGGAGCTGTTCATCGACTACGTCAACCGTTACGCGAAAGAGCTCCGGGCCATGGACAGCCGCCGGAAGATTCTGATCGCGCCGTACGGTACCAACAAGATCCGGACGGACGATGTTTTCGTGGATCAGCTGCGCCGGCTGGACTGCGATTACATCGCCTATCAGGATGAGGTGGGCGTGCAGAAATCCTCCCCGGAGCAGACCGGGGAGTATTACCGGCGGCTTCGCGAAGCCCACGACCGGGCGGACCGCAGCAGGCTCTGGGCGGATATCGAGCTCTTTGATTTTGAGGGGCAGGTTTATCACAGCGCCCTCATTCCGTCCGGCATCAGCCGCATCGAGAAGCAGATCCGGTCGGTTGCTCCCTGGGTGGAAAAGATCCTGTGCTATGAGTATCCCGGCATACTGGCCCGGCCCGGTTCCGTCGCAGCCTATGCCGGCAGCGAACCTGCCCGGCTGTACGGGGAACTGGAGCTTCTGCAGAATAAGAGATAAAGTGATTATTCCCATTCAGCCATGGTGGTTTTTCCATAGCTGATCAAAAATTCTCACCGCATAAAGAATCCTGCACGCAAAAAACGGCCGGTCTCCGAAGAGACCGGCCGCTGCTTATCCCCTGTCAGGGAATATCGGGTATGGAATTACTTGTTCGCCAGGAACTCATCCAGCTGGCGCTGCGCTTCGGCGATGATGTCGTTCAGGCCGGCAGCTTCCATCTTGGCAACCATCTCAGCGATCGCGGCGTCGGTGTCTTCCACAGAACCGCACTTGATGTTGTTCAGATACTCATCCTTGATGGCACTGATTTCAGCATACTGAGAGGTGAAGTCGATGGGCTCGATGGAGTTGAAGGTGAAGCCGGAGATCTTGGATTCGGGAGCGGTTTCGCACTCGGCGAAGTACTTGTCCCACTGATCCAGAACGGGCTTCGGATAGGTGCCGTCCAGGGTCTGCTCGCTGCCTTCAACGGAGTTGATGGCGTAGTTGCCCTGAGAGAATCTCCAGGGGCTGTAGTTGGAGGAGCCGAGTTCGGTCCGCACCACGCACTGGCCCAGCACGTTGCCGGCGTCGTCGGTCACGTCACGGTAGTTGAAGTGCACTCCGGGCACGCCGTAGGCCAGGATGTCGCGGTATTCCTTATTGGTGTTGACCAGCTCCTGATACTTCAGAACCAGGTCGAACCGCTCGGGATTGTCCTCCAGGGTGACGGACAGGCCGGTCATGGCGCCCTGCACGCCGTCGGTGTTGACGAAGGGTCCGGAATACTTGGTCATCTCAACCCAGAATCCACGGCTGGGAGTGTAGTCATAATCGTTCCAGGCCTGCACGAAGCCGATCTGGTGCAGCTTGCCGCTGATGGCGTCTTCGGTCAGCGTGGCGGCGTCCGGATTGACCAGGCCCATGTCGCGCCACTTCTTCATGGTGCGGCAGCGTTCCACGAAGGGCTCATGCTGGAACACGTTGACGACCTCGGTGGTGCCGAAGTTCACGCCGATCAGGGGAGTACGGTCGATGAAGTCGAAGGAGGAGTCCATGCCGGCGGGAGATCCGCCGACGTTCACGGGATACTGCCCCAGTTCGGGGTTCGCGTCCATGGCCGCTTTCACCGCCTGCAGATAGGGGGTCAGCTCGTCCCAGGAATCGATAGCTTCCGGAACTTCGATGCCGGCGTCCTTCGCGATCTGCGCGTCGTACACGATGAAGTTCATGGGAGCGTAGTCCTTCTTCACCGGGATGGCGTAGAGGCCGCCGTCGGTGGAGCGGGCCAGGTTCCAGATGTTCTCGGGCATGGTGGCCCACAGGTCCGGAGTGACCTCCTGGATCTTGCCCCACAGGTTGGCGAAGATGCCGTTGGAGACGTTCACGTTGAAGTTGTTGTACCAGGAGCAGGTGAAGTACATGTCGTACACTTCACCGGCCTGGATGGAGGTCGTCACCTCATCGGAGGACATGTAGATGATCTCGACTTCGCAGCCCAGCTTTTCGCGGGTGATCTTGTTGAGCTCTTCCAGAACCATGTCGTTGTCGATGGGGGCCGGGCTGTTGCCGTTGACCCAGGTCAGCTTCACGTAGTCATCCGCGGAAGCGAACGAGCACAGCCCGAAGACGAGCATCAGGGTCAGCAGAATGGATACCAGTTTCTTCATAATGGAAAACCCTCCTTTGAAAAATATGGAATATGTACCGAACAGCGTAACACGCTGCTGTAACCTGCTATGATCTTTCCGGCTGAATCTATCCTACTCCAAATATCGGAATCTGTCAAGCTCAGTCTTTCATGCCGCCGACGGTAAAGCCGGACGTTTCAGCCTTTTTCGCATCGTAAGCCGAGAAAATCTTATCCCTTGACAGCACCGATCGTAAGGCCTGACACGAAATATTTCTGGAAGAACGGATAGGAGCAGGCGATCGGCACCACAGAAATCACCACCATCGCCATCCGGACGGTTTCGGAAGGAACGTTGCTGGCGGTGCCCGCCGTCATGTTCTGCGAGTTCCGTGTCAGGAAGGAAATATTTTCCTCCAGGGCGATCAGCACGTACTGCAGCGGGAAAAGGTCGTGGCTGTTGCCTGAGATGTAGTACTTGGCCATCATCCAGTCGTTCCAGTAAGCGAAGGTCAGGAACAGGCCGATGGTCGCGATGGCCGGCAGGGAGATCGGCAGCACGATCTGCACGAAGATCCGGATCATGCGGGCGCCGTCGATCTTGGCCGATTCGATGATCGCGTCCGGCACCGTCGTCTGGAAGAACGTCCGCATGATGATACAGTAGAAGCTCGAGCAGCAGATCGGTAAGATCAGCGCCCAGTAGGTATCCTTCAGCTTCAGGATCTGCGCGTTGATCATATAGCTGGCCACGAGGCCGCCGCTGAACAGCATGGGTATGAAAATGAACCAGGTAAAGAACGACCGCAGCCGGTAATTCGGCCGGCTCAGGGCGAAGCCCATCGTGGAAGTCATGATCAGGCCGAACAGGGTACCCACGACGGTAATCCCGATGGAGTTCAGGAACGCCCGCCCGATATATCCGGTCTGCCTGGCCAGATACGAAAAGGCGTCAAGGCTCAGCGCCATGGGCAGATAGCTGTAGCCCTTGAGCCGGATGGACGTCTCGGAGGAGAACGAAACCACCAGCACCAGCAGCGCCGGCATCAGACACAGCAGCCCCAGGAAAATGAACAGCGCACTGATCCATACATTGGTGACCGGTTTGACCCGGGTATATTTTAAACCTTCTGTTTTCTTTGCCATGTGAACCCGCTCCTTTCTTCCCCTCGCCGATCAGAACAGCCCCGATTCGGGGTCGATCTTCTTGACGATCAGGTTCGCCATCACGATGGTGAAGCAGCCGACCACGGACTGCATGAAGGCCGCGGCCGAGGACAGGTTCACGTTGGAGCGCTCCAGCAGCGCCTTGTAGACGTAAACGTCAATCGTCTGCGTCACGTTGACCAGCGCGCCGGAGTTCCGGGTCGCCTGGTAGAACAGGCCGAAGTCGCTCCGGAAGATGTTGCCTACCGCCATGATGAACATGATGGAAATGACCGGCCGCAGCAGGGGCAGCGTGATGAACTTCACCTGCTGCCACTTGGAGGCTCCGTCGATCAGGGCGGCCTCGTACAGCTCGGCGTCTATGCCGCTGATCGAGGCCATGTAGACAACCATATTGTAGCCCATGCCTTTCCAGACGTTCAGGAAAACGATGAAGAACATCCAGAAATTGACGTCCTGATACCAGTTATGGTTCCCCGCCGTGTTCTTGATCAGGTTGTTCACCAGGCCCTGGTCGGTAGCCAGGAAGGCGTACACGAAATAGCTGATAACGACCCAGCTGAGGAAGTGGGGCAGGAACATCATGGTCTGGCAGGTCTTGGCCAGCTTCTTCGAATACAGCTCGTTGAACAGGATGGCCAGGGTCACCGGAATCAGAATGCCCAGGATGATGAACACGATGTTATACAGCACCGTGGTCTTGATCATCGTCTCGAAATAGCTGGACTGCACCAGGAATTTGAAGTTGTCCAGGCCGACCCACTTGCTGTTGTACAGCAGCGACCAGAGGAAGCTCTTGCCCGGCCTCGGCTTATAATTCTTGAAAGCGATGATGACGCCGAACATCGGGGCATAGCAGAAGATCAGGTACCACAGCGTGGTAGGCAGATGGAGCAGGAAAATCTCCAGATTGTCGAACGACGATCCTGTACTGCCGTTTCCTTTCTTTTTCCGCTTGGCAGGGATGGAAGTCACGGGGCAGTCCTCCTTTAAAAATAATCATTTGACAGGCGGAAGCCTCCGCCTGCCCCCGGGCGCTTATTCAATTAGAAGCCACGAGCGTAACTGGTTTCTTTTTTATCCAGAAACCACATCTCGGGGACATTTTACCGTATTCCGGCTTTTTTTGCAAGCATTTTGTTATTTGCGCGGCACATTTTCTCTGTTGTTTTAATATTCAATATATAATTTTGTTTAT
Organism: uncultured Clostridia bacterium; assembly: GCA_946413245.1. Lineage (GTDB taxonomy): Bacteria > Bacillota > Clostridia > Christensenellales > Aristaeellaceae > Aristaeella. The sequence continues at coordinate 10,174 of CAMKJS010000006.1, read as the reverse complement.
TGCCTGCTTCCGGAAAAGCGCTCAGGCCCTCTTCGCCCGGTTTGCCGCAACAGGCGTCTTCCGCATAAAAGTACAGGGCAGCCGGAACCGGCTGCCCTGTACCCGTGTGCGGTATGGATTATTTCAGAGGATGCGCCTTCATATGCGCGATCAGTTCGTCCACGGTGGTAAAGGCCAGGCCCGTCACGGTATCCGCGCATCCGTAGTAGATCGCGATCCGCCCGGTGTCCGCGTCCGCCAGTGCCGCGCAGGGGAAGGTGACGTTGGGAACGTCTCCGACGCATTCGTAGATTTCCCACGGCGCCAGGATGTAATCCGCGCTGCGGTACAACACCTTCCATGGCTGCTCCAGGTCCAGCAGGGCGCAGCCCATCCGGTACACGAAACCGTTGCAGGTATTCAGCACCCCGTGATAAATCAGCAGCCAGCCTTCGTCCGTCTCGATCGGAGCGGGCCCCGGACCCACCTTGGTGGCCTGCCATGCGGAAGCGTTGCCTCCCCATGTGCCGAACACGAAGCGGTGCCGGCCCCAGAACTCGAGATCCTTCGACTGGCTCAGATAGATGTCCCCGAAGGGCGTATGGCCGGTATCGGAAGGCCGGGAGAGCATCATATACATGCCGCCGATTTTGCGGGGAAACAGCACGCCGTTGCGGTTATAGGGCAGGAACGCGTTCTCCAGCTGGTGGAACGTCCGGAAATCCTCTGTCCAGGCCACGCCGATGGTGGGGCCGTGATACCCGTTGCACCAGGTAATGTAGTAGCGGCCCTCCAGCGGAATAATCCGTGCGTCGTAGCGGTATTCCTTCCGCAGAACCTCGTCGTCCGCGCCTTCCATCACCAGGCAGTCGTCGTCAATTGTCCAGTGAATCCCGTCCGGGGAAAAGCCGGCGAACAGATCCATGGAGATGGAGCGGCTGTCGCACCGGAACACGCCGGCAAACCCATCCTTGTACGGAACCACCGCGCTGTTGAACACGCTGTTAGACCGCGCGTTACCGTTCCGGCCGATGACCGGATTCCCCGAGTACCGCCATACCGGATCCCGGTATCCTTCCGGCTTGTCCTCCCAGGGCATGTTTGGAATCGCGTTTCCGATAATCTTCGCCATATACGTATCCTCCCCTTTTTCTCTGTTCGTTTTTCAGCAGACGATTCTGCGTTTCCTGTTATTCACTATATACCATTTTTCTCCTTTCGGAAAGAGCAAATTTTTGACTTTACCCCTGCTTTTTGATCTTTGTTTTTTTGTTCATCCATGATACAATCATGCGCAGGAAAGGGATCGTTTACAGAATACAGCGCACAGGGAGAATGACCGATGGCTTTCATTCATGACCGCCGCGAGTGCCTGACCGGATGCCAGGAGCACAGCCCCTGGTCTCCCAGGACGGATCTGCAGTTCGATTTTATCATGGTGTACGGCGCGGACGAAGCCATGCCGGAGCGCGTCCGTGTCTTCCGGGAACACGGGTATGTGGTGCATCTGATGACCGGCTGCTGCTGGGGAGGATACCGCGATTATCTGAACGGAGAATGGGACGGCGCGGACCACTGGGACGAAAGCCAGTGTGACCGGAACGGGAAGCGCATCATGCACGGCGCGGACACGCCCTATCTTTGCCCGACCCTGTCTTTCGGGGAATTTCTGCTGGAGAAGCTGAAGCCCGCGGTGGACGCCGGGGTCGAAGCCGTCCACCTGGAGGAGCCCGAATTCTGGGACGCGGGCGGATACAGTCCCGCGTTCCGGCGGGCCTGGCTGGAATACTACGGGCAGGAATGGCAGCCGCCCCACAGCAGCTGTGAAAACCGGATCCGCGCTTCCGCGCTGAAGGCTTTCCTGTTTCAGCGCCTGATCGGGCAGCTCGCCGGCGGCCTGAAAGCATACGCGCACAGTCTGGGAAGGGAACTGGCCGTATACGTGCCCACCCACTCCCTGCTGAATTATACACAGTGGAAGATTCTGAGTCCTGAAAGCTCCCTGCTGGAGATTCCCGCGGTGGACGGTTTCATCGGGCAGGTATGGACCGGGACCTCCCGGGCCGGCAACGTATATCGCGGGGTATATGGAGAGCGCACCTTCGAGACCGCTTTCCTGGAATACGGCATCGCGCGGGAGCTGGCAAGGAACAGCGGGCGGCGTATCTGGTTCCTGCACGATCCGGTGGAGGACAATCCGGCCTATACCTGGGAATCCTTCCGGGATCATTATCTGGCTACCGTTACCGCGTCCCTCCTGTTCCCCGACGTGTTCCGCTACGAGGTCGCCCCGTGGCCGGACCGGATTTTCAACGGCCTCTATCCCAAGATTTCCCGCAATGAACAGGAAGGATTCCTGCCCTGGGAGAAGCCGGAAGAAGGCAAGCCCATCCCGCCGGAATACGCCGAGCTGATTGCCACGCTGATCCGGACGCTGGGCGATATGGAGCAGCCGGACGCCGGATTTATTCCGGAGTCTCCCCGGATCGGCCTGCTGATGGCGGACAGCGCCCTGTACCAGCGCAGTTTCCCGGATGACGTTCCCCATTCTCCGGGAGGCGTCGGAGGGCTGAACGACCGCCTCTTTTCCATGCTGCCCCGCCGGCGGGCCGGAGAGGATACCGGGGAGGACAGCCGTGCCATCATGCGGCAGATCGCCGCGGATCCCTCCCTGTATAACGACTACGTCGCCTCCGGCGCCTTCCCGCATTTCTTCGGGCTGGCCATGCCGCTGGTAAAAGCAGGAATTCCGCTGCAGCCGGTACAACTGGACAACCTTCCGCGATATCCGGGCACGCTGGCCGGGTTCTCCGCCCTCATCCTGAGCTATGAGTGGATGAAGCCCCGGAGTCCCCGGGAGCATGAAATTCTGGCGGACTGGGTCCGCGCGGGCGGTACGCTGCTGCTGGTCGGAGACGGCAGCGATCCGTATCACGCCGCTCCGGCCTGGTGGAACACGGAAGGCCTTTCCTTTGATCATCCCGCCCAGCATCTGTGTGAGCTGCTGGGTCTCGGGCGGGAGCCCGCGGAGGGAATCCATGCCGCCGGCACGGGGCAGGTCGCCGTGCTGCGGATATCCCCGGCGCGGCTGACGCTGACCCCGGAAGCGGCGGACGAATGGCTGCGCCGGGTGATCGCCTGGGCGGCTCCCGGTTTTGAACCCCGCAATTCCTTCCTGATGAAGCGCGGTCCCTACCGGATCGCCGCGGTCATGGAGGACTCCCCTGTCTCCAGGCCCCTGACACTGCGGGGACATTTCGCGGATCTGTTTTCTCCGGAATATGAGATTCTCACCGAAAAGGAAATTCTCCCGGGAAAAACAGCCCTGCTCTTCGATCTGGACGAACCGGGCCCGGAAAAGACGCGTCCGGTCGCTTCCACCGCCCGTCTCGAAAGTCTGACGGAAACGGAAGCCGGGTATGCCGTCCGCTGCCGGACCGCGGAGGGAATCCGCGTCCGCATGCGCCTGAAGCTTCCACGGCCGGTATACCGGGCGGAAGCGCTCACGGAAGACGGCCGGCAGCTGGAAGCGGACGTCTGCCGGTGGCACGCTCCCACCGGAACCCTTCTGGTCAGTTTCCCGGTCTGTTATCAGCCGCTGACCGTTCATCTGTATACGGATACGAACAAGGAGGACTGATCCATGGCGGATGCCATTATTCACGGCATGCACGGATGCAGCCGGGAGGATACCTATGTCTGGCCGGAGGATCCGGCTGTCCGGCGGAAACTGGAATGGTTTCAGGATCAGAAGCTGGCGATCATGATGCACTTCGGGATCTATTCCCAGCTCGGTATCTGCGAATCCTGGCCGCTTTCGGACGGGGACGCGGACTGGAGCCGGGAAGGAATCGACTGGGAGAAAGACCCGGATACCTTCAAAGCGCAGTACCGGAACCTGAACAGGAGCTTCAACCCGGTGCGGCTTCAGCCGGAAATCTGGGCGGACGTGGCCGCGCGGAACGGTTTCCGCTATCTGATTTTCACCACCAAGCACCATGACGGTTTCTGTCTGTTCGACACCCGGTATACGGATTACAGATCCACCGCGCCGGACTGCCCTTTCCATACGCACCGGTACGCGGATATCGTCCGGGCGGTCTTCGGCGCCTTCCGGGCCCGGGGGCTGGGGATCGCTGCCTACTTCTCCAAGCCGGACTGGCACTGCCCCTGGTACTGGGCGGAAGGCATGGAAAAGCCGGTGGCGTACGACCGGAATCCCACGTACGATCCCGCGGCGCGTCCGGACGTCTGGGAGAAATACGTTCAGTTCACCCACGGGCAGATGATGGAGCTGGTGCGGGATTACGGGCCGCTGGACATTCTCTGGCTGGACGGCGGCCAGGTGGGGCCGCAGAACGGGCAGGATATCCGCCTCTCAGAGTTCATGCGGGAAGCCAGAAAGATTACGCCGGATCTGATCGTCGCGGACCGGACCATCACCGGTGAGAACGAGAATTACATCACGCCGGAGCAAAGTGTGCCCGATTCCCCCATTCACGTGCCCTGGGAAAGCTGCGTCACCCTGAGCGACGCCTTCTCCTACCGGTTCGACCCGGTATACAAAACCCCGCGGCAGGTAGTTCATCTGCTGATCGACGTGGTCTGCCGCGGCGGGAACCTGGCGCTGAACATCGCCCCGCAGCCGGACGGGCGGCTTCCCGCGGCCGGGGTGAGAATTCTGGACGCCCTGGGCGGCTGGCTCCGGCATAACGGCGAGGCGATCTACGGCACGCGCATGGCCGAGCCGAACGAGGCGGGAGCCTTTGCCTTCACCCGAAAGGGAGAGACGTACTATGCCCTGCTGCGCCAGCCGGAGGATGCCCCGCGTCCTTCCGGGCTGCTGATCCCCTGGCCGCGTCCCGTCTGCCGCCTGACCCTGCTGTCCCCGGAGACGGAGCTGCCCTTCACCCAAACGGAGGATGGCATCCGGATTCACCTCCCGGATTCCCTCACGGAAGAGGACTGGCTGGCCCCCGCCATCCGAATGGAGTGAATATATTTTCTCCCCTTCCCCTTGAGGGGAAGGGGCAGGGGGTTAGGGTGACCAGCCAATTACGAAATAAAGAAATATACATCAAAAAAGGAGAGTGGAAAAACCAATGTACATGCATTCCGAATGGAAGCAGCGGCTGCAGCACTGGATCAGCACCCTGAAAAAAGACCTGTACCTTCCCATTGGCACCATCGACGTGGAAGCCTTCCTGACCATGGATTATCTGACCCCGGAGGAAGCCCGGAGCCGCGAATTCGCTCCCATGGCTCCCGGAACCCGTTGGGGGCGCACCTGGGAATACTGCTGGATGCGGAGCAGCATCGTGCTCCCGGAGGAAGCAGCGGGCCGCGCCGTCACGCTGGACCTGCAGACAGGCGGAGAATCCACCGTCTTCATCAACGGCCGCTCCTTCGGTACCCGCCGGGCGGAGTGGGTGGAGGTTCCCCACCACTATATCGTGGACAATTTCCTGACCTTTGATGCGGTTCCCGGCACGGAATATGACCTGCTGATCGAAGCCTATGCCGGCCATTTCATCGCGGAGAGCGAGCTGGGCGGCTGCGCCACCGGTCCGGTTATTCCCGGCAGCTATCAGGATCCGAAAAAGGAAGGCGAGCGCGCCTGCCTGGGCAGGATGACGTACGGCATCTGGAACGAGGACGCCTATCAGCTGTACATGGATCTGAGAACCCTGTTCCTCCTGGGAGAGCAGGTAGATCAGGAAAGCCTGCGGGCGGACAAAATCGCAAAAGCCCTGGAGACCGCCACCCTGCTCGTGGACTTCGAGCAACCGCCGGAACAGCGGATTGCCGGATACCGCGCTGCCCGGGAATCCCTCCGCCCCGTACTGAAAGCTGTTAACGGCACCACCGCGCCGGTATTCTACGCCATCGGCAACGCGCACCTGGACCTGGCCTGGCTGTGGCCCATGGCGGAAACCCGCCGCAAGACCAGCCGTACCTTCGCCCAGCAGCTCCGCCTGATCGAAAAATATCCGGAATACCGGTATCTGCAGAGCCAGCCCGCGGCCTATGAGATGTGCCGGGAGCATTATCCGGAGCTCTTCGACCGCATCGTGCAGGCGCAGAAAACCGGCCAGTGGATCGCGGAAGGCGCCATGTGGGTGGAACCGGACACGAACATGACCAGCGGCGAATCCCTGGTGCGCCAGGTGCTGCACGGCAAGCGCTGGTTTAAGGACGTCATGGGCGTGGATTCCGTAGTGCTCTGGCTGCCGGACACCTTCGGCTATTCCGCCGCGCTGCCTCAGATTCTGAAGAAGACCGGCGTCAAATACCTGGTGACGCAGAAAATTTTCTGGTCCTACAACGAGGGCGAGCGTTTCCCCCATCATTACTTCACCTGGCGCGGCGCCGACGGCACGGAGATCGATTCCTTCCTGCCCACCAGCTATACCTACCGCACGGATCCGAAGGAAATCTGCGGAACCTGGAAGAACCGGGTCCAGAAGCGCGACCTGAGCGCCTTCCTGCTCCCCTTCGGGTACGGCGACGGCGGCGGCGGCCCCACCCGGGACCATATTGAATATCTGCTGCGTGAGACGGATCTGGAAGGCATGCCCCGGGTGAAGATCGAAGGCCCGGTGGAATTCTTTGAGGATATGGAAGCCCAGGGCGGTCCCGCCCGCACCTATGCAGGCGAGCTGTACTTCTCCGCCCACCGGGGCGTGTACACCTCCCAGGCGGCCATCAAGAAAGGCAACCGGCGTTCGGAGCTGTCTCTCCGGGATGCGGAGATGTGGGGCTCCCTGGCCATGGCGAAAGGATACGCCTATCCCCTGGCCCGGATGGACACGGCCTGGAAGAGGCTGCTGCTGAACCAGTTCCACGATATCCTGCCCGGATCCTCCATCGGCAAGGTGTATGAGGACGCCCGCCGGGATCACCGCTGGATCATTTCCGAAGCGGAAGCCGTCCGGGATGAGGCGCTCCGCGCGCTGGCCGCCGGAGACGGCATCACCGTATTCAATTCCCTGTCCTTCCCGCGGACAGAGGTGGTTGCGCTTCCGGCGGCCTTTGCCGGCGGCGCGGTTACCCGTGAGGGAGAAGCCGTGCCCACCCGGGAAGCGGAAGGGAAAGTCCTGGCCCTGGTCACCGTGCCTTCCTGCGGCGCGGTCTCCCTGCTCCCGAAGAAAGCCGAAGCGCCCGCGGCTGAAGCCGTCCGGGCCTGCCTGACCGAATCCGGCGCAGTGCTGGAAAACGCCTACCTGAAGGCCGTGCTGAGCAGCCGCGGCGAAATCGTTTCCCTGACAGACAAGGCCTCCGGCCGGGAATTCGCCGCCGGTCCCATGAACAGGCTGCTGATGTACAAGGATGTTCCGCGCCTCTTCGACGCGTGGGATATCGATTCCAATTATATTTTCCAGCCTGTGGAGCTGGATGAGCCCGTTACCCTCACCGTGCAGGAAGCCTCCGGCCTCCGGGCGGTGCTCCGCCTGTCCCGGAAGCTGCAGAACTCCGCGCTGGAGCAGGAGATCGTGCTCACCGCCGGAAGCCGCCGGATCGACTTCGTCACAAAGGTGGACTGGCATGAGCTGCACCGCCTGCTGAAGGTTGAGTTCCCCTGCGACGTCCGGGCGTCGGAAGGTCTGAACGAGATCCAGTTCGGCTATATGGCCCGGCCGAATCACCGCTCACGGCTGTATGACAGCGACCGTTTCGAGGTGTGCAACCAGCGTTGGAGCGCTCTGGCGGACGAAAGCCACGGCGCCGCCGTCCTGAACGACTGCAAGTACGGCATCAGCATGAACGGAAACGCCCTGCAGCTCACACTGCTGCGGGCCGCTGCCTGCCCGGAGATGCGGGCGGACCAGGGTGAACACACCTTCACCTATTCCGTCACCTGCTGGGAAGGCTCCTTCATGGACAGCCCGGTGGTCCGGGAAGCCGCCTCCCTCAACGTGCCCATGATCGTCGCGGATGGCAGTCTGGATCGCTTCAGCGCCTTCTCCGTGGACGCGGACAACGTCTTCATCGATACCGTCAAGCCCGCGGAGGACGGCAGTGGCGACCTGATTCTCCGGGTCTACGAAGCCAAAAAGGCGGACACCTCCTGCCGTCTGACCCTCAATATCCCCGCCGCGAAGGTCTGGGACTGCGACATGCTGGAAAACAAACAGGAGGAGCTCCCCCTGACGGACGGTGTCCTCCCGCTGCATTTCCACACCTTCGAGGTCAAAACCCTGCGGATAGCAAAATAAAAACAATTCCCCTTTGCCGGAAACCGGCAAAGGGGTTTTTTCTTTACAGCAGCTTCTTCCGCAGCTCCTCCGGAGAGAGCGGGGAGAGATCCGCCGGCGGAATATCAAACATGGTTTTGCAGCCGTAGATCCCGCGGCTGTTCATGCGGGCCACCGCCCGGGCGCAGGCCAGGAGCACGGAAGCCGTGAACTCCGGGTTCGAATCCAGCTTCAGGCTGAATTCCATCACGTGCCGGTGCCCGTTCTCCGCGCCGGTGCTCCCGCAACGGATCACCTGGCCGCCGTGGGGCAGCTCCGCGTGATCCCGCTTCATCTCCTCCTCGGTGATGAAGTTCACCGTCGTGTCGTAATCCGCGAAATAGTTGGGCATTTCCTTGATCTCTTTTTCGATCCGGGCCTTGTCCGCGCCTTCCTCCGCCACGACCCAGCATTCCCGGGTGTGTTTCTGGCGGGTGGTCAGCTCCGGATTTTCTCCCCGGCGCACGCTTTCCAGCGCCGCGGCCACCGGCACGGTATACTGCCGCGCGTCCTTCACGCCCTGAATCCGGCGGATCGCGTCGCTGTGGCCCTGGCTCACGCCCCGGCCCCAGAAAGTGTAGTCCTTCCCCTCCTCCAGCACGCTGTTCATGTACAGCCGGGCCAGGGAAAAGAGGCCGGGATCCCAGCCGGCGCTGATCAGCGCCGTATGGCAGGCGGAAAAAGCCGCCTGATCCACCCGGGCGAAATGCTCCGGAATCCGCGCGTGGGTATCGAAAGAGTCGATCACGTTGAACAGCTTCGCCATCTTCGGCGTCATCTCCGGCAAATCGCTGGCGCTGCCGCCGCAGAGAATCATCACGTCAATTTTGCCGATGAACTGCTCCGCGTCCGCCGCGGCATACACCGGCACCCCGGTCAGGGTCTTGACCGCCAAGGGATCCCGGCGGGTAAACACCGCCGTCAGCTTCAGGTCAGGGTTCTGCCGTACGCCCAGCTCCACGCCGCGGCCCAGATTGCCGTATCCGTAAATCCCGATTCTGATGGTATTCTCCATATGCCTTATTCCTCCCTCAGCAAATCCTTCATATCGTACAGCCCCGGTCCCTGCTTCACCAGGAAGGCCGCCGCCTTCAGGCTTCCCTCGGCGAAAACGCCGCGGCTGAACGCCTGATGCTTCAGGGTGATGCATTCGTTCTGCGTACAGATCATCACCTCATGAATCCCCACGATGTTTCCGGCGCGCACCGCGTGAATCCCGACTTCCTCCGGCGTCCGTTTCCCGTAGCCGGATCGGCCTTCCGCGGCCACGGCGCCCGGCCGCGCCTCCTGCACCGCCCGGAACAGGGCCAGCGCCGTTCCGCTGGGCGCGTCCGCCTTGCGGTTGTGATGCTGTTCAATAATCTCGATATCCGCTTCCGGATACAGGGATACGACCCGTTTGACCAGATCGCTCATCACGGCGATACCCAGGCTGTAGTTGGCCGCCAGGAAAACCGGAACCTTTTTCGCGGCTTCCCCGATGCGCGCCTTTTCCTCCGGCGTCTGCCCCGTGGTGGCCAGCACCACCGGCAACCCCTTCTCTTCCGCGTAATCCAGCAGTTCCCCCGTCAGGGAATGATGGCTGAAATCGATGATCACGTCCGCCTCCGCCCCGCAGTCGGCGAAGTGCTTCACGCACAGCGCGTCCCCACCCTCCGACATCGGATCCACGCCCTGCACGATTGCCGCGCCGGGAACCCGTTCCGCGCATTCCCGCACCTCGCGGCCCATATGCCCGCCGTATCCGCTCAGCAGAATTCTCATGCCCGAACCTCCAGTCCTCACGCAAATTCATCCGGAAATCAGCAAATCAACGTTCCAAGTATACCATAGTCCTCCGCAAATCTGAAGGCGGAAGGAGCGTCTTTCGCGGGGAATGCATAAAAAAAACCGGAAGCCCGCCGCGAGCTTTGATACCCTGTTTGAAAGTTCAGGATTCAATGGTATAATCTTCCCGAATA
>CAMKJS010000005.1 GCA_946413245.1 uncultured Clostridia bacterium | reverse complement strand
TCCTTTGCAATTGACCGCCTCCTCACCGGTCAGTTTGTATTATACAGGAAGCTTGTATATGCTCATATTATGGGCACCCCGTGCCCATATCGTGAGCATTAGTGTTCATATCATGGGCACCAGTGCGCATATCGTGAGCACACAGCAAGGATACCGTCTGGCTGTCCCCGGATCCAATTCCACAGTGTCAGCTGAACTGCACCTGAATTTTTTCCGCGGTATCTGTCTCAGCTGCTTCCCCGAGATTCGTCCGGACAAAAAGGTCCGTCAATTCCTGCTGTCTGCCGGTATAATCCCGCTGCGTATCCAACTGCACGCTTCTGTTTATTCCGTTCTCCCCAGCATAGCTGGGGGATTAAGGATGTCATTTACTCATCATTATACCAGATCCCAACGGGTTCAGCGAGCCTGTCAGATCGCTACGGCACAACAGGCGCACAGATCTGATCGTTCAGCAGGAAATCAAACAGATCGACAGTCAGAATGCCTTTTTCGTCCCTTTGAGGATACAAGCCGTTTCTTGTGATGATGATTTTCTGAAACGAATCATCAACATAAAGAAAGGATCTCTTTTCCTGTTTCTCCTTGTCCGGGTCATCCAAGGATAGCGCTGACTGAAAATAATACTTATTACTGCCACTGGTTGCAACAAAGTCAACTTCCAATGCTTTCTGCGTATAAATACTCTTTCCGTTTCGATCCAGCCGGTCGGTTTTCTCCCGGATCGCTACTTCACCGGCATCTACGTTATATCCACGATAACGCAGTTCATTATACACAACATTTTCCATCAGATACGTTTCTTCCATCTGGCGGAAATTGAGCCTGGCATTTCGAACGCCGGTATCTTCGCAATACAGTTTATATAATGCCCCGATATACTTTCGGCCGCGAATATCGTATCTCTGCACTCCGGAGATCAGAAAAGAATCAATAAAATAATCGATGAAAGCTGCAACCGTATCGTCTGAGACATTCTTCCCCGATACACTTTTAAATGTATTTGCGATTTTCAGCGGATTAACCGGGCTTCCGACCGAAGAACAAATCACGTTGAGGGTATCCCCCAATTCGGTGCTTTTTCGGATATGATGATGCTGAATAATATCTTTCAGATACGTTTCCTCGCACAGATTTTTCAGATAATCCATCCGTTCTTCCCTGCTTTGCATTAAGGCAACCAACGGAATACCACCGGTTTCAAGATAGTCTTTCCAGGCTTCCTGTGGCGGAAGCCGCAGTCCCTGACAATATTCACTGAAAGTCAGGGGCAGCACATGGACAACTGTTCCGCGGCCCTTAAATTCCGTTGCGATATCAGAAGAAAGAAAGCGGGAATTGGAACTGGTAACATAGATATCATAGTTCTGATGATGAAGGAATGCATTCAGTGTTCCCGTAAATCCTTCCAGCAATTGCACTTCGTCAAGCAAAAAGTAAACCTGTTCCGTTCCCTGTGCTTTTTCCCGAATATAGGCACGGAACTTCTTCGCGTTTACAACAAATTCGCCTTTACTGATTTCCTTGCGTACGGGTTCTTCCGGAAAATACGGTTCCAACAAATCCAAATCCTCATCCGAGTCGAAGGCGAAGCGAATAATCCGGTAATCCGGCACCCCGACCTGACGCAAATGCTGAAGAAAAAGCTCATTCATCAGGAAAGATTTCCCGCACCGCCGCATACCCGTGATCACTTTGATCAGACCGTTATGCTTTCTGCGAATCAGTTTGTTCAGATATCTTTCGCGCGGAAATATCATGTGCATTATCCTCTATTCGAAATATCTCACAGAACTGATGTTCTGTTCGAATAGAGTATACAGTCTGACCATCAGCAAGTCAACAGTTCAGTCGGAAAATAGGAAGTTAAATCTGCGGATATAAAAGTGCGGCCCTTTCGGGCCGCGCTGATGCAGGATACCACAGATTACACATCCGCAGGCAAGACGGATGATTCCTTCAGAAGCAGGGCGTAACGGGGTTGATCCGCCTTGGGTATATCCATGAATATACGGAGCCGTGCTTATGAGAAAGTAAAGCGGTCAAACGACGCGATCTCGCCGGACTCATCCGACAGGAACTCAAAGTATACCGCGTGCTTTCCGATGACACCGGTCGTCAGTACGGCGCTCTTTTCACTGTCCGTTCCGGAGAAATCCAGGCAGGCAATGACGCGGCCCCTGTACGAATCCAGCCGGACAAGGACCTTCATCGGCCGGCAGCGGTTCACCACCATCGTTACATATTTGGGAGAGTTGCTGCCGAACTGGAGATAACGGAATCCCACGGTGGTGCCCGAAGTGATCCCGACCACAGGCGTGGAGACGTCGTCCCGCTGCTCATAGCGGGGTTCGACATAGGCACGCTGCCTGCTTCCGTGGATATGGCACGCGTATCCGGCTGAAATCCATTTGGCCGCGTCCAGTCCGTTGATGTGCGCCCCCTGGGAAGTCATCTCCACAGGGCGGGAGGAGACCGGTTCGCCGTTCAGGTATCGGATCTCCCCGATATACAGCGCTCCGTCTTTTCCCATCGCCACGTCGACGGGCTCCAGCATGGCCTGGCGGGAGAATTCGTTCACCCCGGTCTGCCGGTGGTAGAACACATACCACTTTCCGTTGACTTCCATGATGGAGCCGTGGTTGTTGCCCCACTGGTAGGTCATCGTGCCGACGCCCTCCGAGTCCCGAAGGATTTCGCCGCCGTTGAAGCTGATGTCCCCGCCGCCGATAAAGGGGCCGAAGGGCGAATCGCTGAAACGGTAGGACAGGAATCCGTTGTTCGGCCCGAACACGCCCAGCTCCGGCACCGGCTTCTCATAACGCCGGGAGAAGATATAGACATACTTCCCCAGCACCTTGCGCGGGCTGGACGCCTCAAAGAAAGCGTCGATCAGCGAAATGTGCCCGTCGTCCACCGGATTCCAGGGACAGGTGGAATGCCCCAGCGGGTTGGCCACCAGGGTATCCGCTTTGATCGTGGCCATATCCTCTTCCAGCTCCGCGATATAGCAGGGCGCGGCGCAGCCGCCCCAATAGGCGTACACCCGCCCGTCGTCATCCACGAGAATCCCGGGGTCAAAGCCCAGCTTTGTCTCAACCGGGTTTTCAAAGGGCCCCCAGGGTGTTTTGGAGGAGGCGACCACGATCAGGCTGCCGCGCTTCTCGGCGGCGTAGAGATAATAGGTGTCGCCCTTTTTGACCACATCCGGCGCGTAGAGAACGGAGTCATAATGCGTTTCATACGATACGCCGTGACAGGTCCAGTCGGTCAGATCGGTCACGGGAGCCGACCAGACCACATAGTTGCGCCCGCAGTATTCCCGCCGCTCGATGTCATGGGAGCCGTAGACGTACACGCGCTTTTCCCCGTTATGCTCAAAGACCCGGGGCTCTCCGTCCGGCACATGCTCCCACAGGGGCATATAGGGATTGGCACCCTTGATAAACGATTTCATGGCATATTTCTCCTTCCCGCGGCCGGACATGATCCCTCATTTCCGGTCATTGTCAAGTTTTTGTCAGGATACCGTGACGGTCGTGCGCAGGCGGATATCCCGGCTGGAAGCCCCGACCAGGATCTCCCGGGCGCCCGTGACACGGACCCATTTGTCCTTTGTTCCGTCCGGCCTTACCTGCATCGTCTGCGCCGGATCCCAGCTCATCAGCATCGTCGGGTCGATCCGGACCGACACCTTACGGGTTTCGCCCGGCCGGATGTCCTTCACACGGGCAAAGCCGACCAGCTGTTTCTCCGCGCACTGCATATACACCGGGACCTTCCCCTTGCCCAGATACACCTGCGCGATTTCGTCCCCGGCCCGGTCACCGGTATTCTGCACCGTGAAGGAGACCCGGAAGGTATCCTTCTCCGGCGTGACCTCCAGGCCGCCGTAGGCATAGGTCGTATAGGACAGGCCGTGTCCGAAGGGATACAGCGGATCGGTGCCCTCCCTGTCATAATAACGGTAGCCGGTAAAGATGCCTTCCGTCATCCGGATCGTGATCTGATCGCCTTCCCCGACACCCGTGCCCCTTTCCTGCAGATGCTCCGCCGAATCGGTCAGCGGGGTGTCCGCGGTGGCGGCAGGCCAGGTCTGGGACAGCTTGCCGGACGGATTGACTGCGCCTGTGAGGATCTTCGCGATCACCCGAGCCCCTTCCTGGCCCGGATGATAGGCGGTCAGAATCGCGTTCGCGTCCGCCTCCCATTCGCCCAGGGCCCTGGCGTTGGAGGTCTGGACCAGCACGATCAGCTTCGCCTCCGGTTTCTTCGCCGCGATGACGTCCGCCAGCAGCCGCCGCTGATCGCCGGTGATTTCCAGCGGCTGCTCCTCCGCGATTTTCCTGAAGAGAGACATCATATCCCGCATGACATGGTCGCAGGCGTAATAGACGACGGTATCCGCTTCCGCGGCCGCTTTCAGCGCGGCTTCATAGCTGTTTTTCCGGAAGGAGGGCGTCTCCCAGGCAATCCGGATCTGCAGATCCTTGTTCTTCACGCACTGGCGTCCGTGGACCAGGATCGGATAGGTCTTTCCCGCTTCCAGGCGGAACATGTTTCCGGTGATTCCCATTCCCTCCCGGGTGCAGATCAGGGATTCCCAGGGCCACTGGGCCCATTCCCGCATGAGGCTGCGCCCCGCTGTTTTCCAGCCCTCCTCCGTCCGGATAAAAAAGCTGGCCATGCCGCCGATGCAATGCAGCATCAGGCGGTAATCGCCTGTTTCCGCCGGCTTCAGGAAGCCCTTCCACGTCCAGGCCGCCTGGTCGGTAAACGCGGTTCCGTTCGGGCCGTTCCGATACGTTTTGACCACCGCGCCGCTTTCGTCCGTGCCCACGGTGAAATCGACCGTCGGATCGACGCCCCAGACTTTGCCGAGCAGGTCCGCCCCGATCTTCTTTTCGTCCATCGCGTTGTAGCTGGTCATGCCGGTTTCGATCAGAACACCGTCCTCGTCAAAGGCCTGAAGCCCGAAAAACGCCGCTCCCGCGCCGCCGGGGCCCTTCTCCGCGGCCACCGGATCCCTGTCTTCGTCAAGGATGCCGTATGTCCGCACAAGGCCCGGCTTTTCCCCGGCCGCGTCCTGAAACAGCGCCTCCGCCGGAATCGGTTCACCCGGATAGTCGATGCCCGGACAGGCCGCAAAGGTCTTTCCGGTGACCTCCTCCAGCGATTCCTTCCCGGACTGCATCCGGCGAATGGTGCCGAAGCTGCGCTCCTGCTGATCGCCGGTGACCGGATATTTGGCCCCGAGGCCGATCAGGGCCACGTTGCCTTCCAGCGCTTTCGGGCTCAGCGGCAGCACCCCGTCGTTCTTCAGCAGCACGGCGCCCTCTTCCACGATTTTCGCCGCTATGCGCGCGTTCTCCTCAAACAGGCCTTCCGCCAGTTTCCGCTCATAGAGCCATTCCATCTGGATCGGCTGTTTCCGCCAGGGATCCGGGATCACCTTCCCTTCCTCATCCAGCTGCACAAGCCCCAGCAGGCCGACCGCGGACATCCCGTACAGCACGTGCCGCACGGCTTCGTTGAGCTCACCGAAGGTCATATCGCCCCGCTCGATATGCTTCAGGATGCGGTTGGCGTTGTTATAGGCCGGATACGGCATCTCCATATCCATCCCCTTGTTGAGCGTGAACTCGTGGACCGAGCCCCAGTCGCTCATCACGGAGCCTTTGTATCCCCACTGATCCCGGAGCACGTCCTTCAGCAGTTCGCTGCTGGCCGAGGCGTACTTCCCGTTCACCCTGTTGTAGGAATTCATCACGCTGCCGGCGTTCCCTTCGTGGATCGCCATCTCGAAGGTGCGCAGATACTGCTCGTGCAGGGTCTGCTCGTCCACCATTTCGTTCGGGAAATTGACAAAGGAACGGCCGAAGGTGTTCGCCACGGCAAAATGCTTGATGGTCGCAATCACGCCCTGGTCCTGGCAGCCCTTCGTTTCCGCCGTACCCAGCCGACCGGCCAGATAGCTGTCCTCCGCCTTCATGTCCTTGTTCCGTCCGAAATGCGGGGTCCTGATCACGTCCACCTGGGGCGCCAGCAGATAGTTTCCCGAGCACGCCGCCGCTTCCGACGCGGCAACCGCTCCGAATTCATAGGCCATGTCCTCGTCCCAGGTGCAGCCCAGCAGCGACGGCTGCGGCAGGCCGGTGGTCTCCACCACCCCGGTGATGCCGGCAGGTCCGTCGTACATAACCGCTTCCGGAATACCCAGGCGCGGCACGCCCCACTGATATCCCGCGTTCCCGATCTTTCCCTTGTCGTCCGGCTCCTTCGATCCGCCCAGAAGGGAGAACTTCTCCTCCATGGTCATCGCGTCGATCAGGGCCTGAATCTTCCGGTCCCGCACCGCGGGCTCGTCGATGTGCAGATCTTCCCTCCGGAAAAAATCCGGATACGTCACCGTCCTCATGAGTTTCCCTCCTTGTTTCGTGTCGTCCGCTTACGGTTCTTTCACGGTTTTTCCCCGGCTGTTTCCGGTGCTTCGGTTGTGTGTATTTTCTTGTTTTCCTGTCCTGTTTCTGTGCCTGTTCCACCGGGCAGAATTATATCATGGTCCCCTGTGGCCGTCAATTATTCCGGAGCGCGGATTCACATTACGCCGGCCCACTTCGACGGGTCCTTTCAGACGTATCCGTCCGTGACGGAAGGTACGCCGATGCGTTTCCCGCGTAGCCGGACGGTTTGCCGGCCGTCCGCAACGCAAATTTCGCAATCGTTTGCAATCATGCTGCTCACATCTTGCTCCCGTAATCTTCCCGGCTTTGCTGTCATCCCGCTGTTTTCAGCCTGTTTTTTTCTTTTTTGGGGGTTGACATTCTGCATTCATTGCGTTACTATCTTTACGCAATCGTTTGCGTAACTATACAGGCAAGACGGATTCCAGAGGCGATGAAGATGGTTCGGTTAAAGGATATTGCCAGGGCATGCGGCGTTTCCCCGGCGACGGTGAGCCGGGCGCTGAACGGCATCCCGTGCATCAGCAAGGAGCAGGCGGAGCTCATCTGCCGCACGGCCAAGGAGATGGGATATTATCCCAACGCCGCCGCCAGGACCCTGAAAACCAGCCGCTCCAGCAACATCGGCATTCTGTACGAAGACCGCCTGGACCATGAATATTTCAGTTCCCTGCTGACCGCCCTGCGGCGGGAGGCGGAAAACCGGGGCTACGACCTGACCATCATCAGCCGGGACGATTCCGGCGACGCCGGGCATTATTACGAGCACGCCCGGAAAAGGAATCTGGACGGCGTCATCGTGATCCAGGCGGATTTTGACTCCGCCGGCGTCATCCGCCTGGCCACCAGCGCCATCCCCGCGGTCATCATCGACCATATGTACAGCGGCTGCGACTGCGTGGGCAGCGACAACCGCGCCAGCGTGGAACAGCTGGTGCGGTACGCCTTCTCCCTGGGGCACAGGCGGATCGCTTTCATATCCGGGCAGCAGGGCGCCGTGGGGCGGGAGAGGCTGGCGGGATACTACAAGGTCTGCGCCGAGCTCGGCATCTGCGTGACGGAGAGCGACGTGCGCGAGGGCAGCTTCCACGAGCCGGAGACCTGCGCGCGGATTCTCCGGGAGCTGCTGGCGGAGGAGGACAGGCCGACCTGCGTGCTCTGCCCCGACGATTTCAGCTGCCTGGGCGCCGTTTCCCTCCTGGCGGAGGACGGCATCCGCGTGCCCGAAGATCTCAGTCTTATCGGCTATGACGGCATCACCGTCGGGCAGATGGTCCGTCCCCGCCTGACCACCTACCGCCAGGATACGGAAAAGATCGCCCGGGAAACCGTAGGGCTTCTGCTGGAGGCAGCCGGGCAGCCCGGGGAACACAAGCCCCGCCACATCATCGTGGAGGGCACGCTGATCCCGGGCGAAACCGTTCAGGAACTTCCCGCCGAAAGGCGGAAGGGATAAACAGCAACCAATATTATTTTAAGGAGGCAAAACCATGAAGAAGACCCTGTCCACCATCCTGGCGCTGGTAACCGCGCTGACCCTGGTGTTCGGCTGCGTAAGCTTTTCCGCGGCTGAGGGCACCGAACCCGTCGAAGGCGGGATGACCGGCTATCTGATGTATGCCGACGCTGCCTGGGCCAAGCAGTACTGGAACGAAGCCCAGGAGGGCGTAACCCCCATCAGCGTGAGCATCACCGGCCCCGGCGCATACACCGTCGGCCTGGAGTTCGCGGAACCGGCGGAAGGCCTGGCCTTCGCCGCCATCGGCATCGACGGAGGCGAGATCGCCTTCCCGAACTACACCATCGAGCTGAAGGAGATCCGCGTCAACGGCGAAGCCATCGAAGTAAAGAAGGGCTACACCTCCTCCGACGACGGCATCACCACCCGCATGAACCTCTACAACGAATGGGTATCTGAGCTGCCCGCCGACGCCCGCTCCTTTGACGGAAAGACCGACGACGCCTCCCCCATCGTCGTGGACAAGGAAGCTTTCGCCTCCGTGAGCAAGGTGGAAGTGGACTTCGTGCTGCGCCAGTTCGGCGTGGACACCGCCTACCTGATGTACGCGGACGCCGCCTGGGCCAAGCAGTACTGGAGCGGCGACGCCCCTGAAGGCGTGACCCCCATCAACGCTGTGATCGACGACTTCGGCAACTACACCGTCGGCCTCGAATTCGCGGAACCGGCGGAAGGTCTGGCCTTCGCCGCCGTCGGCATCGTGAACGGCGAAAAGACCTATCCCGGCGCGTATATCAAAGTGAACGAGATCCGCGTGAACGGCGAAGCCATCGAAGTGAAGAAGGGCTACACTTCCTCCGACGACGGCATCACCACCCGCATGAATCTCTACAACGAATGGGTCGCCGAGCTGCCCGCCGACGCCCGTTCCTACGACGGCACCACCGAAGACGCCTCCCCCATCGTCGTGGACAAGGAAGCCTTCGCCTCCGTGAGCAAGGTGGAAGTGAACTTCACGCTGATTCCCGTGACCGATATCGCTTACCTGATGTACGCGGACGCGGCCTGGGCCAAGCAGTTCTGGGGCAGCGAACCTGCCGAAGGCGTCGCCCCCACCGTCGCCGTCGTGACCGGACAGGGCAGCTACACCGTAGGCCTGCAATTCACGGAGCCCGCGGAAGGCCTGGCTTTCGCTGCCGTGGGAATCGCCACCGGTGAAAAGACCTTCGGCGGCTACTTCATCGACATCACCGACATCAAGATCAACGGCGAGAGCATCGACTTTGGCATCGGCTACACATCCTCCGACGACGGCGTCTGCACCCGGGAGAACATCTATAACGAATGGGTCGCCGAGCTGCCCGCCGACGCCCGCCGCGCGGACGGAACGCTGGAAGGCGCCTCCCCCATCATCGTGGACAAGGAAGCCTTCGCCTCCGTGGAGACCGTGGAAGTCACCTTCGACTACATTTACGGCAAGCCTGTCGCCCAGGACGACGGCGCGCCCCTGACCGACGAGGAAGCGGCCGAACTGCTGAAGGTCGACTACAATGCCTACATCGGCGTGCAGACCACCAGCTACATCTTCCGCAACACCTGGGACGAAGCCAGCTACGGCCGCGATTCCCAGGACAACCCCGAGTGCTTCGGCCAGCTGACCGGCTGGGACGCGGACAACAACAAGGTCAACTACGGCGGCACCTTTGAGGACGCGCTGCTGACCAAAGACGGCACCTACACCGTCTCCCTGACCACCGGCGAAATGGGCTTCGGCTCGGACGAGACCTTCCGCATGCTGTTCGTCAGCACGGAGATTCCCTCCAGCCTGGTGAAGCAGGAATACCTCAAGATCGAGAACGTCCAGGTGAAAATCGGCGACGCGGCGACCCAGAGCTACACCGACGTGGACGTCTCCGGCACCTATGCCCGGATTATCCTGATCGACGAGTATAACCGCGGCGACGCGCCCTTCGGCTACACCGTGCCCGGCCCCAACTCCACGATCACCGTCACCTTCACCGTGACCGGCCTGACCGACTGATCCCGGAAAACCCACGCGGCGGCGCCCGATCCGGCGAACGGAGAGGCGCCGCCGCTTCTTCCCCCTGATCATCGGGCATCCATGGAATGCACTGATGAGTATAACTGGCAAGGAGTGACTGAACCGATATGCAAGGAACCGCGAAAGCCGGCATCCCGGCGGCAGAAAGGCAATCCGCCGGGCTGAAAGCGCCGCTGTGGCTTTTCCGCCTCACAGCGCTGGCGGCGGGCATGGCCATTTTCTTTCCCCCGGTCAATCCCGGCCGGATCAGCGAGAAAATCAACAGCGCCGCCAGCCTTTTTACCACCGGCATCAGCCGCGACACCATCACCAACAGCATGGGCCGGATCCTGCGGTCCCAGTGGATTCAGGATCAGGATATCACCCTGCTGATGATCGCCTGCGTCGTAACCATGGTCGGCGTGCTCGCCTGCGCCGCCGGCGCCTGCATGAGCCTGGGCAACCGCAAAATGCGGAAGACCGGCCTGATCCTTCCCATCGCCGGCGCCCCCGTGGCGGGAGCCGGGCTGCTGCTGATCCATAAAGCCTATCAGAACATGACCGCCCACGGCGAGGAAGTCGGCAAGCTGGACACGATCAAAATCATGCTGCCGGACGGATTTACGGTGTTCTGCGTTTTCGCGGGGCTCCTGTTCGTCACCGGGCTGATCGCGTTCCTGACCACCCGCCCGGAAAAGGATCCCGCGGTGAAAATGGAGATGGAGGAGAAGTACAGGCTCTTCCTGATGATGCTTCCGGTCATCATTCTCTCGTTCATTTTCGCTTATCTGCCGATCTGGGGATGGCGGTTCGCCTTCTTCGACTACAAGCCCGGCGGAGCCATCGGGCCGGAGAATTACGTCGGCCTGAAGTGGTTCGGTTCCCTGTTCAACGATCCCGCCACCATGAACGATCTGGGCCGCGTGCTGCGCAACACCCTGATCATGTCCGGCCTGGGCATCGCGACCTCCTGGCTGCCGATCGCCTTCGCGGTGCTGCTGGCGGAGATCCGCTCCACCAAATTCCAGCGGACGATCCAGACCCTGACCACGATCCCGAACTTCATCTCCTGGGTGCTTGTGTACGCGATCGCGATCTGCATTTTCTCCACGGACGGCTTCATCAACAGCTTCCTGACCAACGTGCTGCACCGGACCGGCGCGAACACGAACTACCTCCAGATCGCGGACCATACCTGGCTGAAGATGCTCCTCTGGGGTACCTGGAAGGGCGTCGGCTGGAGCGCCATCATCTACATCGCCGGCATCGCCGGCATCGACCAGCAGCTGTATGAGGCGGCCAGGGTGGACGGAGCGAACCGGTTCCGCTGCATCTGGCACATCACCATTCCCGGCCTGATTCCGACCTACATGGTCATGCTGCTGATGAGCATCGCGGGCATCCTGTCCAACGGGATGGAACAGTACCTGGTTTTCGAGAACGCCATGAACAAGGACGTCATCGAAGTGCTGGACCTGTATGTGTACCATATCGGTATCGGCCAGAACCAGATCCCGCTGTCCACGGTGGTCGGCATCTCCAAGTCCCTCATCGGCGTGACCCTGCTGTTCAGCGCCAACGGCATCTCGAAAGCCGTTCGCGGCGAAAGCATCATATGACGGGGAGGTGTGGAAAATGAGCAAAAAAGAGACACAGCCCGCCATGCATATCCGCCGCACCGCGGGGGACCGCGTGTTCGACACCTGCGTGATCGTTCTGTTCCTGGCGTTCACGTTCATCTGTATCTTCCCGTTCTACTATCTGCTGATCAACACCATCTCGGACAATGACCTGGTTACCAGCGGACGGGTGAACTTCTTCCCCATGCTGAAAAACGCGGCCGGGGATGCGGTCTTCGGCGTCCAGATCAACAATTATCTGGCGCTGCGGAACGTGCAGGACCTGGGGTCCAGCATCCTGGTGACGGTGGCGAGAACCCTGCTCGGCACCGCGCTGATGGTCGTGACCAGCGCCTGGGCAGGCTACCTGGTAACCAAGCAGAAGATGTGGAAGCGCTCCTTCTGGTACCGTTTCCTGGTGATCACCATGTACTTCAACGCCGGCCTGGTCCCGTGGTATATGAACATGCTGATGATGGGACTGACGGACAACTTCCTGGCCTATATCATTCCGGGCATGGTGGCGCCCTATAACATCATCCTGGTGAAGACGTACATCGAGAGCATTCCGGGATCCCTGGAGGAAAGCGCGGTCATCGACGGCGCCGGCACGCTGAAGGTATGGCTGAAGATCATTCTGCCCCTGTCCGTGCCGATCCTGGCCACCATCGCGATCTTCGGGGCCGTCGGCAACTGGAACTCCTTCCAGGATTCCCTGCTGCTGATGAACAACCGCCCGGATCTCTACACGCTGCAGCACCGCCTGTATATTTACCTGAACTCTTCCAGCAACCTCGGGGCAATGATGAGCCAGGGCGGCACGGTCAGCGAGCAGGCCGCGGCCAGCATGCTGAACCAGCGTGTCATCCAGTACACGGTCTCCATGGTATCGATCATCCCGATCCTGCTGGTTTACCCGTTCATGCAGCGGTACTTTGTAAAAGGCATCATGCTTGGAGCGGTGAAAGGATGAAATCCTTTCGCCACTCCAAGATAAAAAACCATTCATTTTGACAGGAGGAGTTGCAATGAAAAAGATTCTGGCTATCCTGCTGGCCCTGGTGCTGGCGGCAACCGTTGCGGGTGCTTTCGCCGACGCGGAGGACGAGGCGTACGCGCGGCTGGAGGAGATCGGCATCTATGACGGCGAACCGATCACCATCAACGTTTACAGCCAGCTGGCCAACTATTCCGGCCTGCAGGGCCACTGGAGCGCGGACCTGCTGCTGGACAAGTACAACGTGAAGATCAACATTATCCCGGACTCCGACGGAACCTATTCCACCCGGATGGAAAGCGGCAACCTGGGCGACATCGTCGTCTGGGGCTCCGACGGGGATCAGTATCAGTCCGCCGTGAACGCGGGCATGCTCCTGGACTGGGAAGAGGACGGCCTGATCCAGGAATACGCCCCCTACATCTGGGAAAACTACCAGAACGCCCTGGAAGCCAACCGGGCCAAGAATTCGGACGGCAAAATCCACGGCTTCGGCCACAACGTGGCCCTGAAAGCGGGCAGCCACGAGAACTTCTTCTACACCTGGGATATCCGCTGGGATCTGTACCAGCAGCTGGGATGCCCGGCCGTGAAAAATCTGGACGAGCTGGCGGATCTGTTCGTGAAAATGAAGGAGATCTGCCCCACGGACGAGAACGGCAACGAAACCTACGCCATCTCCATCTGGCCGGACTGGGACGGCAACATGGTCATGTACGTCAAGTCCCTGGCTACCGCCTATTACGGCTGGGACGAGTTTGAGCTGGGTCTCATCAGCACCGAGACCGGCGAGTTCCAGGGCTGCCTGCAGGAGGACGGCATGTATATCGAGATGCTGCGGTTCTTCAACAAGCTGTACCGCCTGGGCCTGCTGGATCCGAACTCCGCCAGCCAGGTGTACTCCACCATGGGTGAAAAGGTGAAGGCCGGCGGCACCTTCTGGTCCATCTTCAACTACGCGGGTTCCGCGATTTTCAACACCACCGAGCACCTGGACCAGGGCAAATACATGTATACCTTCGTCCCCGAGGAAGCGACGCCCATCTCCTACGGCCTGTCCCTGACCGGCGGAAACCGCATCTGGACCATCGGCGCTGACGCGGAGTACCCGGAACTGTGTCTGGCTGTGATCAACTGGCTGGCGACGCCCGAAGGCAGCATGACCATGTGGTACGGCCCGAAGGGTCTCACCTGGGATTACAACGAGGAAGGCGGCGCCTATTTCACGGAGCTGGGGCAGCATACGAACGCCGATCCGGCCTATGACATGTCCGGCACCGTCGTCGTCGGCCCCCGCACCGGGACGGAATACCCCCAGAGCGGTACCTACAACGACGGCGCGCTGCAGATCAACAACACGACCCTGACCTCCAGCCAGCTGAACCCGGACGCCAAGGTACAGGAAACCCTGGACAAGACCGGCTGGGTCAGCGTGCTGAGCGCGGACCTGAAGCCCATCCAGAAAGCCTGGTGCGACTGGGCCGGCGCCGCGGATACCCAGCAGTATCTGGAGAACCATCCCTACAAGGTCATGCTGGACAAGGGAACCTACGCCCCGGCGGTGCGGGACGGCGACCTGGACAAGAAGTGGAGCCAGATCCAGACAGCGGTGAAGACCGGCTCCTGGCGCGCGATTTATGCCAAGAACGACGGCGAGTTCGAGTTCCACCTGAAGACCATGATCCAGCAGGCAAACAGCTACGGTTACGCCGACTGCGTCAAGTGGTGCGAGGAACAGGCCGCCCTGTGCTGGGCCGCCCAGCAGGCGCAGGCTGCCAAATAACGCGGAGAGGCCGAAACCGGAGAAACATGCTATGAAAATACTGACTGTTTTGCTCGCGATCCTGCTTCTGCTGCCCGCGGCGCCGTGCGCCGCGGCCGCGGAAGCGCCGGAAGCGCCGGAGAACGCGGTGCAGATGACCCGCCTGATGGGCAACGGCATCAACCTGGGAAACACCATGGAGGCATGCAACAACGGTGCCAAGGGCGGCAACGTCAGCAGCGACCCCCGTTTCTATGAGACGTACTGGGGACAGCCGGTGACCACGCCGGAGATGCTGCGGGCCATGAAGGAATGCGGCTTTGACACCGTCCGCATCCCCGTGGCCTGGATGACCAACGCCGCGCACCTGAATCAGGGGGACTACACCATCTCCGAAAAGTATATGGACCGGGTGGAGGAGATCGTGAACTATGCCCTGGACGCCGGCATGTTCGTGATTATCAACGATCACTGGGACGGCGGCTGGTGGGGCATGTTCGGCTCCGATACCGAAGCCACCCGGGAGCTGGCCATGGAAGCCTATACCGGCATGTGGAAACAGCTGGCGGAGCGGTTCGGGAAGTACGACTGGCGCGTGATTCTGGAAAGCGCCAACGAGGAGCTGGGAAGCAGTCTCGACCAGAATTCCCCGCTGTACTGCCGGGACTCCATCGATCATCTCCTGACGGACGACGAGCGCTACGCCCTGACCAACCGGATCAACCAGGCCTTCGTGGACACGGTCCGGGCCACCGGCGGAAACAACGCGGACCGGTTTCTGCTGATCGCGGGATATAACACGGATATCGACCATACCGCGAACAGCCGCTTCCGGATGCCGCAGGATACCGCGGAAGGCAGGCTCCTGGTTTCCGTGCACTATTACGGCCCCTGGAGCTACTGCGGCGCCTCCTCGGCGAAAGGGGCGACCCTCTGGGGAAAGAAAAAAGACTTTGAGGAAATGTATTCCACGCTCAGCCGGATGAAGCAGTTCACCTCCGCCGGCTACGGCGTCGTCATCGGCGAATACGGCGCCCTGCCCGGCAGCGACGGCGTGATGAAAAAGAACGCCCCGGCCTATCACGAGGCATTCCTGAACTGCTGCGACGCGCTGGATTTCACCAGCTGCCTGTGGGACTGCAGCGGCTTCTTCGTCCGGAGGCAGCTGAAGATCGTCGAAGAAGAAATGGCAGCCGTCTACGCGGGCCGGAACGCGGCTTCCGAAGCCGGCAGGGACTACAGCGAGATCGCCGCGGCAGGCAAAGCTGCCCTGGAGGCGGCGGTGGCGGCGGCTCCGGATTCCCTGGTGGAAAACGGGCTGAACACGGACGCGGAAAGCTGCGTGGCCTGGATCATGTTCAGCGGCGGCGACTGGGCCATGAGCTACAGCGTCGGCGACGTCTATACGCCGGACTCCGTCACGCCCGGGATCGTACCGACCGACGTGCAGATCACCGGCCCCGGCACCTATACGGTGGCACTGGACTTCACCGGAACAGAGGCCGGATACGCGAACAACACCGCCTTCAGCGCCGTCGGCATCAGCAACGGCGAGCTGAATTTCCCCGGCTACTGCATCATGATCACGGAGCTGAAAATCAACGGAGAGCCGGTCACCCTGAAGGGCCGGAACTACACCTGCTCCGACGACGGGAAATGCACTCGCACCAACCTGTACAACGAATGGGTGGACATGAAAGCCGCGAGAAGCGGCGCCCGGGTTCTGTTCGGCGACCTGACCGGCATCAGCGCCACGCTCCTCGACCGCGGCCTGCCGGCCATGAACCGGATCAAAACCCTGGAAGTCACCTTCCGCTACGAACCGAGAAAATGAAACACCAGAAAGGAACAGCCGGCATCATCCGGGGCGCGTGCCCCGGATGATTTGCTTTTCCGGACAGTTTCTCCCGGAACACCGGTTTTTTTCTCCGTGAACATACCCCGGCCCGTGTACGGATCTTTTTTTGCGGAAAAGTATTGAT
This sequence comes from uncultured Clostridia bacterium, assembly GCA_946413245.1. Classification (GTDB taxonomy): domain Bacteria; phylum Bacillota; class Clostridia; order Christensenellales; family Aristaeellaceae; genus Aristaeella. The sequence continues at coordinate 55,823 of CAMKJS010000005.1, read as the reverse complement.
CTGAAGTTCACTCTAAGTTTGTCCGGGCTCTGATGCGGCCCGGGACGGAAGGAACGCCCGGCTCCCCTCACCCATCCCCGGAACTCCGTGCAGGAGTTCCTTTTTTGACGGGAAAAGCGCCCCCGAAGAGGCGCCCTGGTATTCCGGCGGTATGGTATGTTCTCAGGCAGCGGGAGCAAGCTGAACGACGTGGAACCACGCGTTCATCAGCCTGTCGAGGTTCTCCTCGTCGAAGTAATCGGCGAAGATCGGGAGGCCCTCGTCGACCCCCATGGTACTGATCAGCCGATCGATCAGCCCGAGCGAGCGGGGTTCGATCGGGATATCCACCGTGCAGCCGCCCTCCACGTCCCTGCCGTTCTCATCCAGCAGCTGCCACTGGGCGCTGGACATCATGTAGCGCATTCCATGGGTGTCGGTGCCGATCTGGATGCAGCAGGAGCCGCCTCCGCTGGGCTCGCCGATGACCACGGCTCCGCTTTCCCGCATAACGATCGGGAAAAGGTTGCCACAGGAGAAGGCCTGGCGGGTCGCCAGTACGCCGTAGTTGAAGTCGAACCGCGCTTCCGCGTCCTTTTCGTCAAAGACGCCGTCAAAGTTGCAGTCCGCCTCAAAGACGACGTGAAGGGTCTGCCCGGTCAGGACGTTTCTGCCCCTCAGGTCGTTCCGCCCGGTAGTCAGGCCCAGGATCGCCATCAGCACGTCGGAGCTGCCGCCGCTGTTGCAGGTCAGGTCGAAGAGCACGTTCCGGATCTCCGGGTTTTCCTGCGCCTTCCTGAGCCCGGAAACCACGGTTCCGAGGCAGTCTTCCGGGAAAGCGCCTTCTCCCTTGTACCAGGCGTCCCACGCGGCTTCGTCCGGCATGAAGGAATCCAGGCGGATAATCGCCGTATTTCCGCATTCGCGGTACGCCTCGTCGCCCCAGATGAGCTTACGCTGCGGAATGGTAGCCATGCGCAGCGCCATGGTCAGGCCGTTCCCGCTGTTGAACAGATTCGTCAAAGCCTCCGTGGACAGCTTGCCCGACAGGGACGGATTCTCCCTGAACGCCCTGGTTTTCATCAGGCTGGTGACGTCCGTGAAGTTGGTATGGCCGTCATACAGCCAGATGACGAACAGCTGCTGCATCGCGGACAGGTATTCCGTCATATCGGGAGAGAGCAGGCCCGCCCTGATGGCGGCTCCTTCCTCCCCGAGGCTTTCCAGCGCGGCGTCCAGGCCGTTCGCGGCAATCTCCGCGTCCAGGGCCGCGATGCCGGGATGACCGAAGAAATAATCAAAATTGAAGCAGAGCTCAGCGTAGCACTGGCGAATCACGTCCTCCGGCCTTTCCGTGCCCGTCAGCAGGGCAGTCATCGTATCGCTGTTCAGCACGGGATCGTCCGGGTTCACACTCGCCTCCAGGCGGGAAAGATACAGCTTCTCTCCGTCGTACCGCAGGTGCCTGGTGGCGATGTCCGTCATCATGTTGGAGAGCACCGCCAGGGGCAGGTACACGTCCTGCTCGTCCGCGTAAATCTTCATGCCGTATTTCGCGAAGTCGAACACCACCGGCGTCGGATCCCCTTCGTAGGTGATCTCTTTGATCCGGACAAAGCCGCAGGGGCTGTCCTTCAGGCTGATCGCCTTGCCCTCCAGGGGCGTTTCCGGCGTGATGACGCTGATCCAGTCCTGTGTCGAAACGGTGCCGGCGGCAATATCGCACCGCAGTTCTCCTCCCTGCCCGTTCCGCAGGGTGACGACGCCGTCCTCACCTGTTTCCGCGGACATCGGAAGGTTCAGAATCTTCTCCGCGTATTCCCGGATTCCCATATAGGGAACGTCCGGCATTTCCTCGAACGTGCAGAGTCTCATTTCTCCGGTTTCCGTGCCGTCCGTGTACAGGACGGCGCTTTTCTCCTCCGCGATGCCCGCCGCGGCGGAAACCAGCAGGCACAGAGCCAGAATCAGGGCAACAACTGTCTTTTTCATAACCATCCTCCGAAATCTTTTTCAGATGCACATCGGGAAAGCCCTCGCGTTCCCTGCTGTTTCATACGCACGAAAGGAGCCGCGTGGCAGCGAACGCCCTCATTTTTCAGGCCGGATTTTGTCCCTTTCTTTTAAGGGGAGTTCCGGAATATGCCGGCGCCTTTCCGAACGTCTTTTCGAAAACAGGATTCACGTCACTGCGTGTCGAATATAACAGAATCATCGCAGCAGCGAAACGGGAGAAAGAGGGATCATGATGGAAACGCTGAATAACACGGAAAAGAACAACAACCGGATCAAAGGATACGCGATCTGGATCGGCATCGGGTATCTGATTATGCAGCATGCTCTTTACCTTACCGGGCACTTTCTTGCCTCGTGGTTCGGCTTTACGCCGTTTTTGCCGAAGATTGCGCTGGACGATAAGATTCCGATCGTGTCGGCCTTTATCATTCCGTACATCTGGTCATACGCTTTCTGGGCGATGGGGCCGATGGCTGTATCAAGGTGCGAAAAACAGCATTTTGCCGACTATATGGCCGCGAACCTCGTGTCCTGCCTGGCGGGCGTGGTTGCCCTCGCTTTTTTCCCGACCTACATGGACAGAGTCGCCGAGGGCCTTTACGTCGTCCCCGCGAATCCGACGTTCTTCGATCGTCTTCGTATGTTCTGGTATTCGCTGGACGGCTCCGAAATGGCGTATAACCTTCTTCCGAGCTTCCACTGCATCAACAGCACGCTCTGCTACCTGGGTGTGGCCGGGCGAAAGGAAATCCCCGTATGGTTCCGGGTCTATTCCTTCGTGACCGCGATTCTGATCTATGCCTCCACCGTGTATGTCAAGCAGCACTATTTCCTGGATATCGTTACCGGCGTAGCGCTTGCGCTGGTGGCGTATTTCCTCTGCAAGCATTTCCACTGGGGAAGGATGTTCGCGCCCATCGAGCGTCTGTACGCTGAAAGGCAGGCCAGAAAACAGCAGGCAAACAGCTGAGACAGGCTCCGGCAGGCAATCTGACAGGTATCACCGGGCGGAATCAGGAAGCCAGACTTCTGCAGAAAACAGAATCAACACATCGGAGCAGTGCTTTGCCGCCTGAAAAGGAGGATAATCATGGCAGAAAAACCCATGTCGTTCGCGCATCAACTGATTGAAAAAAGTCTGAATGATGCCCTGGAACAGTATGATGAAAATCCTTCCAGGGAAACTTTTTTGCGGATTCTGGATCAACTGGTCCGCGCCTATGTTTTTAATCTCCCCGCAGCTTATTCTTTTGAGACGGACAGTACAGGGTTGCATTACAAATTATACGAAACGCCGGATTACGGGTACGCGTATTGTGTATACACCATAACCGGGCAGAACCCGGATTCGAAAGATCCGGAAACGCTGGGATTTCTCCCCTGGAGAAGTATCCTTTCCATGGCAGCTGAGAACAATGCATGTACCGGAATCGTGATCAATCCCTGCAGCGGGCATCAGGCACTGGTCTGGGTCAATCCTGTATACATCCGGTCAGTCATCCAGTATGCACGGAAAACATTGGAGGATATGAAAAGAGACGAAGCACAGCCGTAAAAGAACGCTGCCATCTCCCGCATTCTCGTCCTCTGATCGACGGAGAATGGGCATCTGCCGTTGCAATACCCGCGTCCGATACAGTCCGACGCCTTCTTTCCCAGCGACAGACAGTGGGTTGTCCTTTTGACGAACGGCCGGATTATTTGGTAAAATCGGAAACAGTTACCGGATTCGGATCATGCTGTTATCTATTTCCCGGGAGGTGCGTCCTGATGAGCCTGTTTACAATCGGAGACCTGCATCTCCATTTTCAGTCGGAGCTGAAGGCACCCGGCCAGCTTCATGAACCGGTATGGAAAAACCATGAGGTGAAGTTCAGGCAGAACTGTGAGAAGATGATCCGGCCGGACGACACGCTGGTGCTGGCCGGAGATCACAGCTGGGGCAGGAATTCTGCCGAATGTGAAAAGGATCTGGAGTATATCTGCGGACTTCCCGGAAGGAAGGTCCTTCTCCGCGGAAACCACGACATGTTCTGGGATGTGAAGAAGACAGCCGCGCTGAACCGTCAGTTCGCCGGCAGGCTGTTTTTCCTGCAGAACAATTACGCCCCGTATCAGGACTATGCGATTGTCGGCACGAAGGGATATACCTTCGAGGGCCCGTTCTATGTCCGGGGCCGTAAGATTATCGGATGGGACAAGGAAGCGGAAGCGCATGCGCAAAAGCTGGTGGAGCGGGAGGCGGAACGGCTGGAGGCTTCCTTCGAAGCTGCCCGGGCGGACGGGTACAGCCGGTTTATTATGTTCCTGCATTATCCCCCGACCAATGTACTGGAGAGGAACAGCGTCTTTACGGCCATGGCGGAAAAATACGGCGCGGAGCAGGTGATCTATGCCCACTGTCACGGAGAGCACCGCTTCCATGACAGCATCGAGGGGCGGCACCACGGAATCATGTACAGGCTGGTCTCCGGGGACTATCTGAAATGGGTGCCGCTTCAGATCCTGTGAAGGGATGATGTATTCAAACCGGTTACCAGGAAACTAAGCAATCATACACACAAAATGATGTTGTGTGTATGATTGCTTCAGCGTCGCGCCGACAGCTTCTCGTACTGATCCTCATATCACAAGGCAGAAGGTTGCCGATGCGGCTTATTCGCCCAGCGCTTTACGGATGATCCTGTTGATGATTTTTTCGTTGCGGGGCAGGAAAACTCCGGCGACCGGTCCGACCAGCGCCGCGCAGATGATTGTGCCCAGCCCGAAGGTGCCGCCCAGCACCCATCCGATCGCCACAAAGCAGGCGTCCACGATAATCCGGACGACGCTGAATTTCCGGCGGAGCTTATCGCTGATGACGATGGCTACCAGATCGTTGGGCCCGGTTCCGGCATCGGACTTGATCACGATGGTCATCCCGTAAGCCAGAATCACACAGCCGGCGGCCAGAACCAGAATGCGGAGGGGAAGCGCGCTGATCTGACCGAAAACCGGCGTCAGGAGGAGCGTGAAGAAATCAATGATCGGACCGCCGCACACCATGCAGAGCACGGTTCCGATTTTGATATAACTCCTGTCCGTGAGGAGAAGAATCAGAATAATCAGAAGGCTGACGGCGATATGGACACGGCCGTGGGTGAGAAAGGCCCAGCCCGTCCAGGAGGACAGCGTGCGGAACAGGCCCTGAATCAGGACGTTAAAGGGGTCGGAGCCGAGATCTGTCAGCAGAAAAAGCGTTACCCCCAGGTGTGCAATTGTCAGCCCGATCATCAGAATCAGAATGCGAATCAGCCATTCGCGAAGAGAACGTTTCATCACGGTTCACCTCAGCGTTCATTTCACATACAGATAATCTATCATACCATACGGAACGATCGGATAGCAATGAAGGATATTTCTGATATTGTTTTTCCTTTGCCGTTCCCCCGAATTCAGCCGTTTGGGCAAGCTACTTTCATAGAAACTGCCTCCCACGGTCTCCATGTTTTTCTGTTTTGACGGAAAGCTGGCTGTTCTGATAGAATGATAGCTGACTTCCTGTTCCCTTTTCATTTGTACGAAGGAGAAATGAGATATGATCAGAGTGCTTGCGATCGGCAACAGCTTTTCGGAAAACGCGACCCATTACCTGCATCAGCTGGCGGAAGCGGACGGCGTGGATCTACTGGCGGTCAATCTGTATATCGGAGGCTGTGAACTGAAACGGCACTGGGAAAACATCCTTTCCGGTGAGAAGGCCTACCGGCTAGAAATCAACAGCCGGTACATGGAGGAACCCGTCTCCGTTCAGGACGGCCTCGCCATGGAGGACTGGGACTATATCGTAACCCAGCAGGCCAGCCATGACAGCGGGCACATCGAAACCTATGAGCCGTATCTGACGGATATCTGCGCCTGGCTGCGCAGGGAAAAGCCCCGGGCGCAGCTTCTGCTGCACGAAACCTGGGCCTATGAGTCCGACAGCACCCATCCCCGCTTTGCGGATTACCACCACGACCAGCAGGAGATGTATGAGAAGCTCTCCGCGGCATACAGGGCTGAGGCGGAGCGCAACGGCATGCGGCTTATCCCCTGCGGCGACGTGATCCAGCGCCTGCGCAACCGGGAGCCCTTTCTATACGGCCACGGCGGCATGTCCCTGTGCTCCGACGGATTCCATATGAACATCATCTACGGCCGCTATCTGCTGGCAGGAGTCTGGTACCGCGTGCTTACGGGCAGAAAAATCGGCACCAACCCGTATGTCCCGCATACTGAGCTGGCACCGAAAGCAATCTGTGACGAAAAGGTTCTGGCCGTCGTCCGTGAAGCAGTGGACGAGGCGGAAGTGTGATGCTGAAAAGTAATACTATATCCCAGTATCTGCTGCACACAGCATCATAATATCTCGTGCTTCATGAGCCACATCCCGGCAATGAGCTATATCCATATCAGGTTAAGTTGGTCAGACAGTTCCTGAAGGAAACCGGAGAAGTTAAGGAGGATCAATGAATATGATGGAATATAAAGGTTATCACGCTTCCATTCGGTATTCGGACGAGGACAGGCTCTTCGTCGGTGAAGTGTTTGGGATTAATGATACACTTGCTTTTCATGGCTCTTCAGTGCAGGAACTGGAATCAATGTTTCATCAGTCCGTCGACAATTATCTTGAGGCATGCCGGGAGTTTGGAAAAGAACCTGACAAAGAATATAAAGGGCAGTTTAATGTCCGCATCTCTTCAGCATTGCACCGTGCCGCTGCCTTGTGCGCACGTGAAAGAAATATCTCCCTGAACGAGTTTGTCAGTGTAGCCATTCAGGATGAGTGTGCAAAATCGTCAACCCTGATTCTGTAAAAACCTTCCCGAAATCTTGCCTTATGCCACAGGAGCTTATACTGTGTATTTTATTTTACTGCCGATAGTGATTTGCTTTATTCTTTGCTGCTGAACCAGCGCTTCCACGGTTACTCGCAGTTTTTTCGAAATACTTTTATAACCCATTTCCTTTGCCAGTGCTGTAAGATCAAGCTGCTGATTCTGTAAACAGGCCAGAATTTTATCCTCGTATTGAAGCTGTTTTTCAGTCTTCACGTCCGGAGCAAAATAATTATGGATCGGGATGGTGACAGCCAGATAGCTGCGGTCAGGATCCATATCGAATTTCAATGGACCTGAGCCATTATCCTGAAGCGCTTTCCGGGCGTTTGGGAAGCCAGTGTTTCGGCCTTCAATAAGATGTAGTTCCTTCAGAAAATCACCTATTCTCCGGTTCCGGTATGATCTCGCACGGATTTCCTGCCGGGCAATTGCCTCGTCACTGATACTCCTGTCAAAGCCTGGGAAACTGGTAATCTCAATACATGCAGCGGTAATTCGCACTGTAATCGGCTCAGGAATCTGGTATGAGCGATGATAGACAGCATTCGACAGAATTTCCTCGATTGCCGTATATGGATAATTCCAAATCCTCGTAGCTTCTGCTTTCCTTGCGTCTTTCAGGACGACTTCCCGGAGGACATAGTTGCGGAGATAGGAAAGCGCGTCACGAAGCTGACGCTGAATGGGACCTGTGAAAATCTTCTCAGTCATTCCGTTTCCGGTGGGATCCGGTATATCCACAATCTCAATCCGGGCATACCGGAAAAAACGCTGTGTGTGCTCAGAGAACATTAAGAGACCTACGTTCAAAGGACGTCTGTCTTCCGCCGGCCCTTCAATAAGCTGCATGTCCGTAGCTATCTCCGCTATGTCCATCTTCAGGGACAGAGGATACAGATTGCTGCCGATTTCCCGCAGGTGTTCACGCATCAGTCCTATATCCAGATCGCCGATTTCTGCCGTAAGGTTAGGGCGATCATCAAAAGGAATGCTGGAAGAGATATAAAACAGTTCTTTTTCCTCTTCATGTGAAGCAACAACTGTGCTGGAGAGCTTCCGGATGAAATACTCCTTTTCCGTTTTTGAAGATGTAACATCTCTCGGCGCTTTATAAGGCCGTCCGTGTCCGCCGGGTACCCAGATCACAAGCACCCACGCTTCGCCATATTGAACAGGCTCTGTTACCGGTAAATAAAGCGGTTCGATTGAATGACAGTATTGCAAAAGTTTTTTCTGTATACCATCAATCTGATCCAGCGGAATTCCGGTAATCGGGTACTTGGGAGTACCGTTTTCTTCCTCGATACCGACAATAATGTAACCGCCTCCGAGGTTATCAATGTCGTTTGCGAAGGCGCAAATTGTCCTTATGACAGCCGCAGGGTTGAATCCTCGTTTAAACTCAATACGGCTTGATTCTACTGTCTGATGACCAATGAGACTTTCGATACTTACCGGAATAGCCATTTCTTTCACGCTCCTCGATGAAATCATATCATATCGACGAGTTTTTGTCGAGGACTCGACAAAATTTTTATCGAGTCCTCGACAAACTTATCGTCGAGTGAACGTGAATTTGTCGAGGCATCGTGATGCAGCCTCTGTTTTCTTTGACGGATGGCCGCATCATTTGGTAAAATTGCAGTCGAAACGGTTGACGCCGGCTGAATCCACATGAATAAGGAGCAGGAACATGGTCGGAAAGTATAAGGTGATTACCCTCTGCGGCAGCACACGGTTCAAGGACGCTTTTATGGAAGCTCAGAAGCGGCTGACGCTGGAAGGAAACATTGTCATCAGCGTTGGGCTGTTCGGTCATTCCGGGGATGAGGAGGTCTGGACGGAAGGCACCAAAGAAATGCTGGACGACATGCATAAGGCAAAGATCAGCATGGCGGACGAAATCTTCGTGATCAACGTGGGCGGGTATATCGGATCCAGCACCCGGTCGGAGATTGAATATGCCAGGACCACGGGAAAAACGGTCCGCTATCTGGAGACGCCTTTCCAGTTCCGGACGATCCGGCAGGAGGAGGCGGAGGAGGCGGTTGGAATTGAAACGATCTGTTTCCCGCCGAACGAAGCCTGCAAGCGGGAGCATATGATTCCGCGCATGGCGGCGGCGGCGGACTTCTTCTGGATCGCGGAAGACAGGGCGACCGGGAAGATCGCCGGGTTCATCAACGGGATCGCGACGAAGGAGACGGCTTTCCGGGATGAATTCTTTACTGACGCTTCCCTGCATGATCCGGATGGGGCGAACATTATGATTCTGGGCCTGGATGTGCTTCCGGAGTACCGGGGCCTGGGCCTGGGCAGGGAACTGGTCCGCAGCTACGCGGAGCGGAACAGGGGGAAGCGGCTGGTGCTGACCTGTCTGGAGCGGCTGGTGCCGATGTACGAAAAATTCGGCTTCCTGGATCTGGGCGAGTCCGCGTCCGTATGGGGCGGAGAACGATGGCGCGAGATGGACCGGAGGGCGTAAGGAAGATAAAGCGGAACGAATGAGGTATACATATGGTTACACTGCGGCATTTCTCCCCTGAGGATGCGGAATTCCTGCAAAAAAGCATGTATCCGGATATGACGTCATCCGAAATAACGGAGATGATAGCTGAATGGAATTCATGCTTTTGTCAGGGCCGCTGCTTTGAGATGTTCGCCATCCTGTCCGATCAGCGAATCGTGGGATCCGTATCGCTTTATGAACACAGCCGGAGCGTTGCCTCAACGGGCATCAAAATCCTGGAGACAGAGCGGAAAAAAGGATTCGCGTCCGAAACGCTGACCCTTCTGGAAAAGCGTGCAGCGGAGAAAGGGTACCGAGTTCTCCTTGATCAGATCAGAGCGGATAATCAGGCCAGTATCAGACTGCATGAAAAGCTTGGTTTTGAAAGCGACGGATATGTCTATCGGAATCAGCGGGGGCATGAAGTCGTCCTGTACCTGAAGGTGCTGAAAACGTACCGGCGTCAGCCTTGACACCGGTATGAATCATGATATATGCTTTTCCCCGGAGCAGAAACTGAAGGCCGGAATATCCATGTGAATAAGGAGAGCTTGCTATGATGCGTATGGGCGACGTTGGGCGAAAGGTCCGGTTCGGCGTGATCGGCCTGGGAAAACGGGGAATGTGGCATCTGTCCGAACTGGTGCAGATGAAGGATGTGGAAATCGCCGCGGTCTGCGATCCCTGGCCGGACAGGGTGGATCAGGCTGTCCGCATCGTCGAGGACGCCTGCGGCTTCAGGCCGGACGCCGCGACGGACGACCGGGAGGTAACCGGCCGGAACGATATTGAGGGTGTATTCATCTTCTCCAACTGGGAATCACATATCCGCATCGCCCTGGACGCCATCCGCAGCGGCATCCGGCCCGCCCTGGAGGTAGGCGGCGCCAACAGCGTGGAAGAATGCTGGGAGCTGGTCCGTACGAGCGAAATCAGCGGCGTGCCGGTCATGCTTCTGGAAAACTGCTGCTACTGCCGGGAGGAAATGACCCTGCTGAATATGATCCGCCACGGCGTATTCGGAGAGCTGGTGCACGTGCAGGGCGGCTACCAGCACGATCTGCGGGATGAGATCGGCAACGGCGACGTCACCCGCCACTACCGCCAGCGGCATTTCCTGCACCGGAACGCGGAGCTGTATCCCACCCATGAGCTGGGGCCCATTGCCCGGTATCTCAGCATCAACCGCGGAAACCGCATGGTAAGCCTGGTCAGCGTCGCTTCCAAAGCAGCCGGTCTGCATGCCTGGTTTACAGAGCACCGGGCGGATTCAGCCCTTGCCGGCGCACCGGTGCACGAAGGGGACATCGTGAACACGATCATCACCTGCGCCAACGGCGAAACCATCCTTCTGACCCACGACTGCACCCTGCCGCGCCCCTACTCCCGCGGCGGCCGCATTCAGGGAACCAGGGGAATCTGGATGGAAGACACGCGCACGATCTATCTGGACGGTATCAGCCCCGCGGATCCCTCGTACTGGGATCACCGCTGGGAAAGCGACGAAAAGTACATGGCCGAATACAAGCATCCCCTCTGGAAGGAATACGAGGAATACGGCCTGCGGGGCGGACACGGCGGCGCGGATTACCTGGTGATCCGGGCATATATTGAAAGCGTGCAGAACCAAACACAGCCGCCCATCGACGTATACGACACGGCGGCCTGGATGTCCGTCACCGCGCTGAGCGAGCATTCCATCGCGATGGGCGGACTGAATGTGCCTGTCCCTGACTTTACCGGCGGACGGTGGATCACCGACCGGAAAAAGGCGGAAGGTATGTATTCGCTGGATTGATGATGTTTTTATACAGACGTGTTCCATCCTGACAGAAACGAATCCGTCCGTCAGTCCTCCTCAACCGTCACAAGATCCGTGAAGCCCACCAGATCCAGAATCTCCCGGATATACTCGCTGACGTGAATCAGCTTCATGCTTCCGCCGTGTTCCTCCACGGTCTGATCCGCGGTAAGCAGTATCCGGATCCCGGCGGAGGAAATATACTCCACCCGCTCGAAATCCATGATCAGCTCCTGAACGTCCGTCAGACGCGGCTGCAGTTCTCTCCCCAGTTCAGGCGCGCCGGCAGTATCCAGGCGTCCTTCAGGCCTGACAGTCAGCAGACTGCCCTGTTTTTCAAAAATCGTGGCGGACATTTTCATCGAGCCTCCCGTTCATCCCGCATTCGAGCCATCAATGCTGTTTTATTGTATATCGGCATGCTGAAAAATGCAACGGCAAAAGCGTTTTTTCGCAGTGAAACGCTACAATCGGAAATTTACTGCTTTTCCCCCGCCGCGGGAGTGGAAAAGCGAGCGGACTTCAGGTACAATATGCGTGGAAGCGCAGGCACCGGAATTCCCGGCCTGCCGTCACGGAAGAGAAGACTGAAAAAAACCAGGAGGCGTATTTCGATGAATTTCCATCTGCTGGAGCAATATCTGGATTCCCTGGAAGAGGAATACGGCATTCCCGGGCTGGACGTGATCGTCACCCGGGACCATGAAACGGTTTTCCGCCGGATGGTCGGCCATTCGGATCCGGAAAAGAAAAAGCCGGTCAGCGACCGGGATTTCTATCTGCTGTATTCCTGCACCAAGGTGGTCACCATGACCGCCATGATGCAGCTGATCGAGGCCGGAAAAGCCAGCCTGTACGATCCCGTCAGCCATTTCCTGCCCGAGTGGGAAGCCATGACCGTGATGAACGCGGATTACAAAACCAAGGACTACTTCTTCAGCCCGAAGCTGTCGGAACCTTCCCATTACGCGAAAAACCGGGTGCGGATCATCGACTGCATGTCCATGATGGCGGGCCTGACCTATGATATGCATTCGGAAGCCATTCAGGAGCTGCTGGCCGGGAAGCCGGAGGCCACCACCCGGGAGGTCGTCGCCGCCATCGCCCGGATGCCGCTGCTCTTTGAGCCCGGCACCCATTACAAGTATTCCCTCGGTCACGACATCATCGCGGCGGTGGTGGAAGTCATCAGCGGGGAGCGCTTCAGCGATTATCTGAACCGGCACATCTTTGCGCCCCTCGGCATCACGGACCTTACCTGCCATATGACGCCGGAACAGCAGGCGCGGCTGAGCGCGATGTATGTGTATCAGCCGGATACCCACGAGATGAAATATGAGCCGGACGCCAACAACGCCTATATGATCACCCCGAACTACGAGAGCGGCGGCGCGGCGCTGGCCGGAACGGCGGACGCGTATTCCGCGGTGCTCGAGGCACTGGCAAACGAAGGCGTCGGGCGGAACGGCGCGCGGATCCTGACAAAAGAAAGCGTTCTGCGCTTTACCCACTCGGTCACCACCGGGGAGGCCACCCGGGAATTCCGCTCCGGCCGCTTCCTGGAGTATGCGTACGGCCTGGGCGTCCGGGTCAAGGTCGACAGTATCCTCGGCTGGTCTCCGGTCGGGGAATTCGGCTGGGACGGCGCCGCCGGCGGCTACGGCGTCATCGATCCTTTCAACCACGTCAGCATCTTCTATGTGGAGCACATTCTGAACTTCTTTGAAGGTTACAGCGTGATTCATCCCCGGGTCCGGGACCTGGTCTACAAAGGACTGCAGCGGTAAGACTCTCCCCTTTTCCGTCAGGCTGCTCTTCTGCCGGTATCCGCATTTACGTCGGCTGCTGCCGCGGCGTCCGCACGGCACGGAGCAGGCTCCGCTTCCTCCTGCATGGATTTCCGCCAGGCATAGCCCAGCACACGCAGGAAGCCCTTCTCGCTTCTGGGCGTTTCCGGATCGTCGTCCATCCAGTTCCAGAAGAACAGCGGCGTGCAGTCATACCCCATGGCGATCTCAGGGAGCGCCTTCCGGCTGAACGGGCAGCCCCAGGCCATAAAATCCTTCGTCAGCTCCTCCGCGATCTCTTTCCACGTCATTCCCCGAACTGTGCCGGTCATCGTTCATACCTCCCGTACTTCGCTGTTCCGGAGACTGTCAGGCCTTCTGAAATCTCCCCAACCCTCCGACTGTACGCAGTTTACCAAATCGGATGTTTAAAAATTTCAGCATCGTAGTGCCTTCCGGATGCTGCAAAATTTCAGCATCGCAGCACGCAAACAGGGAGACAGTCATGAAATATATCCTGCAGGTTTTTTCCGGCTTCTGGAACGCAGCCGCCGTAACAGCCGAAGACGTCATGAAGAAGACAGACCCCGGATACATTCAGGAATCGCTGGAGGCAATCAGGGAACACGGGTTCGAGGGAGCCGCCCTGTGCTGGAACGTCCTGCAGGCCCCGGAGGAGCACATTAACGCAATCAGTCGGTAAGAAAAAAGCACGATTCTGTCATCTGCAGATCGTGCTTTTTTCCGGTCGTACCTTTTCCCGCTTTCGACCGTCCCCGTGACCGGCGAAAGGGGCCAGGTGCGGCGGCGCCGGGGCGGCGGGAACCGCGCGATTACTTCTTCCAGTCGGGTTCCTCCTCCGAGGCTTTGAAGTTGTACACGGGCTTCATGATTTCGACGATGTCGACGGACTCGCCGATCACACCGATAATGTCCTCCAGGGACTTGTACGCCATGGGCGCCTCGTCCAGAGTGCGCTCGTTGACAGAGGTGGAATAGATGCCTTCCATGGCCTTCCGGTATTCTTCCAGATCAATGGAGCTCTTTGCCTTTGACCGGGACATGATACGTCCCGCTCCGTGCGGCGCGGAGTAATTCCATTCCGGATTTCCCTTTCCGATTGCGATTACGGAGCCGTCCCGCATGTTGATCGGGATCAGGATCTTTTCCCCCTTGTGAGCCGCAATCGCGCCCTTGCGAAGGATCATTTCCTCCGTATCGATATAGTTATGGATGGTGTGGAAAGATTCAGAAGCAGTTAGCCCGGTCTCCCGCAGGATGACCTCCGCCATGATTTCACGGCTCCGCCGCGCGAACCGCTGGCAGATCCCGACGTCATGGAGATAATCCTGCAGGCCTGTTCCCTCCAGCCAGCACAGCTCCGCCGGAACCGACAAGGCCGCTGTTTCATACTTATGCTTCAGCTGCTTCAGCGCTTCCTCGATCTCGGACTCCCGTCCCTGCTCCTTATAGCTCCGGATCATTTCCAGCCGTTCCTGCGGAAGGCGATCCTTCCCGGTGAAGCGGTCGATCGCCAGCTGCTGATAATATTCCGCGACCTGCTTCCCCAGGTTCCGGCTCCCGGAATGAATGACCAGATAATATGTTCCGTCAGCGGTCCGGTCGATTTCGATGAAATGGTTTCCTCCGCCGAGGGTTCCCAGGGAACATTCCAGCCGCGGCACATCCTTCAGCGCCGCATAGCAGCGAAGATCCGCCAGGCCGAATTCCTCCGCTTTGGTCTCCCGCACGCTCATGCCGGATGGGATGGAATGGACCGCTTCGTCGATCCGCACAAAATCGAGCTCCCGATCGTTCAGCTTCACGGTATACATGCCGCAGCCGATGTCGACGCCGACGATGTTCGGGCACACCTTGTCCGCCACCGTCATGGTTGTTCCGATGGTGCAGCCTTTACCCGCATGGACGTCCGGCATGATCCGGACGCGGCTTCCGGCGGTGAGCTCATAATCGCACATGGTACGGATCTGTTCGACGGCATTTTCATCGATCACCTTTGCGTAGCAGATCGCTGTGGCAACCTTTCCCCTGATTTCCAGCATTGCGTATCACCCTTCCGTTTTGGATTCGCAGACGGTTTCTGTCCGCATCTCCCATTATCCGCATATTTCGGACAGAATCACGGAATATTTGGTGCGAACAGGCCGTCCTGAAGCTTCATCTGCTTTCTCAGTCTTTCCCTGATCAGTTCTGTAAAGCTTTCCGGGGAGATCACCTTCACCACGGGGCCGAAGGCCAGGATGCGGATGAGCATTTCCGTTTCGTCCTCCTCGCTGTAGGTGATCAGGATCCTGTAATGCCGGTCGTCCAGCCGCTCCGCCTGTTTTTCAAAATGCGCGAAATGCATCATCACCCGTTCCAGCGCGTTCCGCTCGTTGACCAGTTCCAGCGTCACTGTCTTTTTTTTCGGCGTGGCAGGAGGATCTTCCGGATAATGAATTGGCCCGGCATAGCGTTCACAGCGGGTGATTCTGCCCAGATTGATAAACAGATGGGAAAAGCCGTGGCACACAAGCCGGAACTTATCGTCCTTTTCGGAGTATTCCAGGAGCTCCGGTGTGACGATATAATGATTCTCCTTCCCGTTCGGACTGACTGCCTCGATCCACAGCGGCTGCCGGTCCCTGACCGCGGCCAGGATCATTCTGAAATGCCGGATATAGGTTTCATCCTCATACGGATCCCCGTCCGCGTACCGGTCAAAAACGTCGACGTCCTCCTGTCGGAACAGAGGTTCCGCCTCCGGATCCTCCGGGCAGAGATCCGGGAAGAGACGGATGCGCGGATCCAGGCTGATTGCCTTCAGCCATCTGCGCTGCAGCAAGGTCAGCGGCATGGTCGGCTCATGCCGGAGGGGCGTCGTCCCGTCCGCGTTCAGCAGCTGCCACCGCTCATCCAGAATCGCCGGCTCGATCGTCAGCAGGCTTTCCCCGAACGCTTCCTGCCCGACGATTCTCCGCAGCTCCGCTTTGGAGAGAGGATGCGCGCAGGCTTCCTTCAGGATGCGGGCGACCGCATTGTAGTACGCGCTGTACAGTTCGCTGAAGATCATTCGCCCTCACCGCCTTCCAGCCCGTACATCCGATACATCCGCAGCAGATCCTCCCGGAACCGGGCTTCGACTTCCCTGTTGGAGCATTCAAAGGCTGTAATCCGGCAGATAAAGGTCCGGATCCACGGGAGCATTTCCAGGGTGTCGTATACGTCCGCGCTGAAGCGGCTGCTGTTTTCGCTGAGCTTCTCCACAGTGCCGCACCGTTTCTCCCGCTCCAGCCGCCGGTGGATATGGGATTCGTGATAGCCATATTCCACTGTGAAGGAGATATGCTCCGGCGGCTGATCCGCGGAGACGGGCATGCTGATTCCCCACAGGCGGGGGATCATCCGATCCAGCTCCCGGCGGTGCGTATCGAACTGTTCACAGGGTTCTCCGGGCCTGACGGAAATGATGTTGTCCGTCCTGAAGGAAGTAATCCTGCCGAGCCGGGGCACATACGCCAGCAGGTACTGCCTCCCGCTCTGGACGCTGACCCGGATGCGCAGCGGAACCACCTGACTTTCGGTCGTCCGGTCACTGCGGCGCTGAATCACCTGCATCTCGACGGTTCTTTTCTCCCCCATGGCGGTAAACAGCGAGCAGATGATTTCGCTGTCCATCGCGGCGGTAATATAGTGATGCTTGAACGCGAAGCGATCCGCGTGGGGCGGCGTCTTATCCAGCAGAAAGGAGCCGACGACCCCGCAGGGGGCGGCTTCCGAAAAGAAGTCCAGCACGTCCGCGTCCGGAAGCTGTGCATACCCGGCACGCCGGTAATACAGGGTTTTCCCCCGCTTTTCCCGGAGGATGATTCCCTCCTCCGCGTATTCATTCAGCTTTTTCCGGATCGTGGATTCGTCGAACATCTTCGGCTCCTCAAAGCCGGACAGATATTCGTCGATTCTGTCGCTCAGTTCGCTCAGCGTCAGCGCGGTATCCGGATCGCGCAGAATGTCGAAGAGAATGAAGTGCAGCGTGATATCCCCGTCCGTGAAGCTCTTGGTTTTCCAGGCCGCGTACAGCGGATTGTGCTGAGATACCCGGCTGTCGATGGAGAGAAAAACGTTTTTCCCTTCCGGCGTCTGCCGGAAGGACATATAATCCCCCAGCCAGCTTTCCACCCGCCGCCGTTCGTCGTCATAGGAGCGGGCGCTCTTCCTGGTATATTCGTTCCGGCTCTTAAAGCCGTAGAGGTAGAACTCCCGCATATAATCGCGGATCCGGTCAAAATTCTTGATCAGCTCATAGTACGCCATAAAAGCCTTCTTTCCCCATATAACAAACAACAGGTACAGCGATTGTCCGTACCTGTTATTATAGGGTATTTTCCCTTGCGGGGCAACCTGCGCCGCCCTCCGCAGCGAATGATTCTCAGGATTTCGCCGACGGCGTGGAAACCGAGTCGTAATGATCGCCCTTGTTGTCCGGAAGGATCGGTTCCTCCAGCTCCGGAATCGCGGAGAGGGCTCCGTCCAGATACCGCTGCACCTCGTCCGCCACGTCCTCCAGCCGGGCCACAGCGCCGCCGTACCGCAGCGCTAGGACCTCCCAGCCCTGGCGTTTGCGGTTCAGCTCCCACAGCGCGCGGTGAGCCTTCATCAGTTCACGGTAGGCGTCGGCCGTTTCCGGGATATCCTGCCCGGCGATTCTCCGCAGCGCCTCCAGGTCCTTCTTTTCATACGCCTCCCGCAGGTTCCGGATCAGCGCGGTCTTGCGGGCCAGCGCCGTAAACACGCAGCGGGTATACCGGATATCGGTCCGGTCCGCGAAGGCGGGATAAGCGTCCAGAATTTTCAGAGCTTCCGCGGCGCCGGCAAGCTCCTTTTCCTTCCGTTCCTCGCTGATGCCGTAGGAATAGAGCGGATCGCTCCAGAGCAGCGCTTTACCGGTGCTGGCGTTCCAGGTGTCCGCGTAGAAGCAGTCCCAGGCGGAGCGAAGCTCCCGGGGCATCCCGGTCAGGCATTCCGCCGCCAGCTCGCATTCCTCCGGATCGAAGTCTCCCCCGGTCCAGCAGGCCTCCGAGAACAGCGTGAAGCGGTCCACCGCCATCAGATAATCCGTTTCCGCGCCGTCGTCTCCCCAGAGCGTGGCAAACACGGTGTCCGTATTCCGCCGGGCGGCGACCCGAAGCCCGGGAATCATGGTGCGGAGCGTCTTCTCCCGGTCCGGCAGGAAGCCGGCCCAGGTCCATACGCCACCGGCGTACACCGCCCGCCCCATGCGGCTGTGCTCCGCCATCATCCGGTCGTAGACGATCTCCTCCGTATGATAATAATCCCAGTATACCTGCTCCACCGGGGGCAGGGACGCGATCACCTGATCCGGAATATGGTTGTCCAGATCCACGTATTCGTTGGTCCTGGAGCCCAGGCGGAAGAACATGTCGCTCCACATCATCGGCTTAAAGCCGTACTTCGAGCACAGCTCCACGACCCGGTTCAGATGCCTGGTCAGCAGCTCAAAGCGGTCCGAATACCCGTGCTCCATAAGATACCGGCCCAGGCCTACGCCGTGCGCCTCGTCCATGCCGATATGAATCCGGCGGGAGGTGAAGCAGGCCGCCAGGGAGGCCAGCATCGCGTCCAGGAAGCGATAGGTCTCCTCGCTGTCGATCAGCAGTATATCTCCCTGATCCCGCAGGGGACCGGAAGCCGGCCACTGGAGGAACTGCCGCATATGCCCCAGCGTCTGCACACAGGGAATCAGCTCCACGCCACGCTCCGCCGCGTAGGCGTCGATACACTTCAGCTCCGCTTCGGTATACCGGCCCCGCAGATATCCGAAATAGGGATATTCGGGAATGGTGTAGGTGTCCTCCGTATAGAGCATCAGGAGATTCAGCCCGATGGCCGCCTGATGGTCGATCCACCGCTTCACGCCCTCCACGGTCATCACCCCGTTGCGGGACATATCCAGCATCGCGCCGCAATGCGCGAAATGCCTCGTTTCCGCCTTGTTCAGCGCTTTCCGGTTTTCCTTCACGGCCCGGGAAAGCAGGAATACGCCGCGGCTCAGCGCCGCCTGATCCTCCGCCGTAATCCGCGCTTCCTCCCCGCCGTCCCAGCAGACCCGCAGCCCCGGTCCTTCCTCCGCTGCGACCCGGAAAGGCAATGTGATTCCCGTCACCTTTTTGACTGTTTCAAGCGCCAGAGATCCGTTCAGCATATGCACTTCTCCCTTCCGATATTCACTGTCTGTATTCTACTATCTTCCCCGCGGGAACGCAAGCCTGTCTTTCGCCTGGCGCTTCTTTTCCCTTGACATTTCAGGCCGTCGGCCCGATAATGAAGCGGAACGATCATGAAACGGAATAATCATGAAGCAGAACAATCATCTGTGCTTATACAGAAAGGAATGCCTATGCAGCTTTCAAACCGGGAAATCACACGGCTCCGGGAGCTTGCCCGGCGCTATGCCGACGCGGCCTCTCTTCCGGAGCAGGCGGAACGCCGCCTCGGCTGGGAACGGTTCAACACGCTTCAGCCCGAACGCCCGCGGGCGCTGATCGATCAGATCCCCTGGAACGAAATGAATGTGGACGGCTGTCTGGACAACCAGGTGGAAGAGCCCTACTGGCGTGAGATCGAAACCTGGATCCTCCGCGAGCTGTACAAATGGGATCATATGCGGGCGGACATGGTGCTCGACCCGTATATCAAGCTTCCCCGCCCCATTTTAAACAGCGGCTGGGGCCTGGAGGCCCAGGTGACCCGCCTGTCGATGGACAAAACCAGCGACGTGGCTTCCCAGCACATGAAAAACCTGATCCACGGCCCTGAGGATCTGGAAAAAATCCATACACCGGTGCTTTCCCTGGACCGGGAAAAGGAAGCCGCCATCGCGGAGACGGCCGTGGAGCTCTTCAGCGGCATCGCGGACTGGCAGTTCACCGGCATCGTGATGCACCTGGGGGTCTGGGACACCATCTCCTACTGGATGGGCGTGGAAAACTGCTATATCGAGCTGATGGACCGCCCGGAGATGATGCACGCCCTGATGGAAAAGATGACCGCGGGCTGTCTGGGAATGATCGAGCAGGCCAACCGGCTGCGCCTCTTCGATACGCAGGAGCATTACTGCCACTGCTCCCACACCTACCGGCCCGACGATCCGGATTCGCCGGACGGATGCTCCGGAGACGCCTGGGCCTTCGGTCTGGCACAACTGTTCACCGCCGTTTCCCCGAAGATCACGGAGGAGTTTGAAGCGGCCTATATGAAGCGCATCTTCCCTTCCTTCCGGCATATCTATTACGGCTGCTGCGACCGGCTGGACGACCGGCTGGAGATCGTGAGCAAGCTGCCCAACGTGCGCAAGATCTCCTGCAGCCCCTGGAGCCACCGGGAAGCGTTCGCGGAGAAACTGCCCAGGCATATTATCATGAGCAACAAGCCCTCCCCCGCCATGCTGGCGGAGGAATCCTTCGACGAGGACGCCCTGCGTAGCGATCTCCGCCGGACCATCGCCGCGGCGCGGAAAAACGGCGTGCAGCTGGAAATCATCCTCAAGGACATCTCCACCGTCCGCTATCAGCCTCAACGGCTCTGGCGCTACAGTGAAATCGTCCTGGAGGAATGCCGGAACGCATAGAAAATACGCATAGAAAAAGAAATGCCGTTTGTTTGCTGTAAGGCCGGCCGGGATTACCCCAGAAGGCCTTCGCTGCTCAGGATATCCGCAAGCCTCTGTTCCTGCTCCTTCGTGACCGAAGGAAACGGGAAGCTCACCGTATCGCCCACCGGCAGTCCGCGCAGCGCGGCGGCGCGTTTGATAAAGGGAATGAACGGGCTTCCCACGGAGTAAATGTTCATCAGCCGGTCGATGGTCCGCTGAACCGCCGCCGCTTCGTTCCAGTCGGAGGCGTTCACAGCCCGTACCCAGCGGCTGCAGACCTCCGGAGCGACATTGGACAGCCCGGCGATACAGCCGTCCCCGCCGGAAAGCACGTTGTGGGCGAAATTGTCGTCGAAGCCGGAATAGATTTCAAAATCCGGACGAAGCGGTTTGACAGCCTTGATCAGCTCACGGGTATGATCCATCCCGGCGATCGTATCCTTGCAGCCCACGATGTTTTCATGGCGCAGGGCCAGGTTTTTCACGGTTTCGGCCGAAATGCTGTAGCCGGTACGGTCCGGGAAGTTATACAGGTAGATCCGGCCCCGGATTCTGGAGGCAAGCGCGTCATAGTACGCCTCGATCTGTTCCTGCTCCAGGCGGAAATAATAGGGAGGAACCACGATCACCGCGTCCGCCCCTTCCGCGAGGGCATATTCGGACAGGCTGACCACATTTTCAAAGAGCATATCCGAAGTGCCTGCGATCACCGGCAGGCGGCCCGCGACCCGGCGCATCGCCAGGGAGATCAGCTGACGCTTCTGCTCCTGCGGAACAGCAAAGAACTCGCCGATGCTGCCCAGCACGAGTACGGCGTCCACCCCGCCGGCGATCAGATGCTCATACAGCGCGGAAGCGCCTCTCTCGTCGATCATGCCCTCCGGGGTCAGCGGAGTAACAGCCGGAGTAATATACTTAGCCATATCGCTTCTCTCCTCCTTAATAACCTGCGCCTTTCATGGCGGATTCAGCGGACTGCGTATACCGTTTCAGAATACCTTTCCGTTCGGGAGGCGTTTTCAGCGGCCACGAAGCGCGCCGTTCCGCCAGCACGGCAGAGGCCGCCTCCGCTCCGGTGTCCACGCCGTCCGTGCCTACCACGTTCAGCGTTCGTTCAGCGATGTTGTATTCAATGATGTCCCCGGTGCGGATATAGGCCAGCGGTCCGCCTGCCGCGGCTTCGGGACTGACGTGGCCGATCGCCGCGCCGCGGGTCGCGCCGGAAAAACGGCCGTCCGTCACCAGGGAAACATGCCCGTTCAGCCGGCGGTCACAGACAATGGCCTCTGTGGTCATCAGCATCTCCGGCATGCCGCTGCCGCGCGGCCCTTCATACCGGATCACCAGGATCTCACCGGGGTTGATCAGGCCGGCCACCACAGCGCCGTGCGCTTCCTCCTCGCTGTCGTATACCCGGGCGGTTCCTTTCAGCGCGCGCATGTCCTCGCTGCAGGCGGAGTACTTGACTACCGCTCCCTCCGGCGCGAGGTTCCCCTTCAGAATGGCGACGGAACCGGTTTCCCTGGCCTGCTCCGGCGGCAGGATCACCTGATCGCGGGTCAGGCCGTAGTTATGGAGATAGCCCTCATTCCGGGTGAAAAACCCGGATTTTTCAATTTCCTCCAGATTTTCTCCCAGCGTTCTGCCCGTCACGGTCATCACGTCCAGATCAAGGAAATTTTTGATGGCCAGCTGGATGGCAGGAATGCCGCCCGCGAACCAGAAAGATTCCGTCAGATGTTCGCCGCTGGGATTGATATTGCCGATATGCGGCACCTTGCGGTTGATCTCGTCAAACAGTTCCGGAGGCAGTTCCAGCCCGATCTCCCGCGCGATGGACGGAAGATGCAGCGTGGCGTTGGTGGAGCCCCCGATGGCGCTGTGAACCGCAATGGCGTTGCGGAAGGCGGACATCGTCAGGATGTCGGAGGAGCGGAGTCCTTTTGCGACCAGCGCCATCACCCGGCGCCCCGCCCGGCGGGCATAGGCATGAATGTCGCGCATGGTCGCCGGAACCAGGGCGCTGCCCGGCAGGGCGAGCCCCAGCGCCTCCGCCATGCACTGCATGGTCGACGCCGTACCCAGGAACGTGCAGGCGCCGCAGGAGGGGCATCCGGTGATTTTGTAGTCGCGGATCTCCTCTGCGGTGATGCCGTCGTTCTCCTTCTGCCGGAGCGAAATCGAACCCGCCACCAGCGACGTGGTCTGATCCGGCCCGGGCCGCATGCTGCCGCCGGGCACGAACACCGCGGGGATGTTGACCCGGGCCATGGCTTTCAGATGCGCCGGCACGGATTTGTCGCAGGAAGAAACCAGCACCATGCCGTCCCAGGGAACGAACCCGGCGTGAAGCTCCACCATGTCCGCAAGCGCTTCCCGGCTGGCCAGAATCAGGTTCATGCCGTCATGCCCCTGCGCGCAGCCGTCGCAGATATCCGTAGCGTGGAAGCGGCCGGGCTTGCCGCCCTTTTCGTAAATCCCCCGGCATATATGTTCCGTCAGCTGATCCAGGTGCGTGCTGCCCGGATGGCTGTCGCCAAAGACGTCGTCCACCAGGATCTGCGGTTTGCCGATATCCTCCTCATCCCATCCGGAACCCAGCTGCAGCGCATCGAACTGAGCCCAGAGATCCCGTTCCCGAGTACTGCGGATTGCCATGTATTCTCCTTTCCGGCGGCGCCGGGCGCCGTCCTGTCCTGAAGAAGCCCCGGTTTCAGACTGTTTCTGTGTGAATATATTAAACCTTTCAGTCCGCTCTATGTCAATATTCATTTTACCTGATCTTTCCTGCCGTCCTCCTTCGGTGCCGCGAATGTTTCATCCCCGGTTTCCGGGGGATTTTTCTGTATGAATCATTCCGATCCGTGCTGCTTTGCCGCTTCGATTTCTTGCTCCAGCTTCTTCCTGAACGCATCGGACACAAAGGCGCTGAGATCCTCCAGCGAGCTTCTCAGCCCGTCTGCGGCGGACGGGCCCGAGTCATCATAGAAGCTTGTATTTTCAATACTGCTCAGCAAAAGCATGTTTTCCGACGTGAAAACCGGATCCGCGTCGAAAGCCGCGGCAGTCCGGACAGCCGTCCGCAGACTCACATCCGACGCCTCCGGCAGTCCCCTGCCATCCTGCAGGAGCGCCAGGCTCAGATAAAACAGGCTGACGATCTTATCTATAAAGGCATGCCTGTCCGGATCTTCCTTCAGGCTTTGCAGAAACCGGATCGTCCACGCTGCCGCGCGAATCCCCTGATCATACCGGGCTGTGGCGATATAGTACGACATATATCCCGCCATCGTGGTGACCATATCGCTGATATGGCTGAAAAAAGCCCTTTCCGTAAAACGGATTCCTTCTTCGGGCTTTTTCTCAAACAGGGTATAAAGACAGCCGATTCTCGCGTTATTGGTGCCGGCAGCGTTGTTCTTTTTGTACTCCTCAATGGCTTTGCCGTAGCTTTTCAGCGAGGAATAGCACGCGGCGATTTCGTTCCGCAGGATGACCTCGTTAATCTCCGGATGATCCCTGTTCTGGGAGAGCAGGCTGATTGCGTGCCGGAACAGCTCCAGCGCCTTTTTCAGTGCCGCGTCCCTTCTGTAAACCACGCCGATCTGCTGGAAGAGAAAAGCAGCCCCGCATACAATCCGGAAATGGTTGGGAAACTTTTTCAGCGCGCTTTCGTATTCCCCGGCAATCGTTTCGATCGGCACTCTTTCAGCCGGTTCCGCGGCATTTATCCTGTCGCACAGCGCCTCGATCCGCTCCGCTTCTTCGTCCGCGTTGGCGCCCCGCATCGTATAGCCGATCAGCGCATCCACCGATATGTGAAAGAGTTCGGCCAGTCCCATGATGTACGACAGTTCCGGTTCAGAACTTCCTCTTTCCCATTTGGATACCGCTCCCAGCGTGACGCCGAGTCTCTCCGCCAGCTGCTCCTGAGTGAGTCCCAGGCTTTTCCGGCAGCTGCGGATGTTTTCAGCCAGATTGTTTTCCATATGTGTCCCCCTGTCGCTTTCCTGCCAGCTCTTGCGTTGGCTGCCTGCACAGTGCTCATATGCATGATTTTCATCGGGATCGTGTTCGTCATGATCGCCACCTCCGTTCCAATCGTCCGGCAGCCGGCTCTTTCCGGCTCCGCAATCATCATAGCCGATCCCTGATGCTTATTGAACACCAAATTCGTATAAATTGCAAACTTTTTATTCAACGAAACGTAGAATTCAGCATATGAACAGGTCGGAATCACCGGAATACGGATATGGCGAACCGCTCCCGGAAAATGTATAATGAATTCTGTGACTCGCAGGGAGCATATTACGCTGTATAAAGTGAACGGCCGTTCAGAATCAGGAAGTCAGGAGGCGGTACGGAATGGATGATGCAGGGATTGTTGAGCTCTATCTGTCCCGTGACAAAACCGCTGTTTCACAGACAGCGGAAAAATACGGAGCGAAGCTTCGCGCCATCGCAAACAGGATCCTGGACGATCTTTCCGCGGCTGAAGAATGTGAGAACGACACCTATTTTTCAGCGTGGAATCTGATCCAGATCGCCGACGCGTGGATGGCGGCCTTCCGGACGGAATAATCCTGAATGTCTGCAGGCGGCTTTCCGCGGCTTCATTCGTCTCCCAGGGCGGACGGTGAAATGAAGCCGCGGGCCGTCTTTCCGGAAACCTTTGCCTCCACATAGATCCATCCCTGATATTTCGCCAGGCAGACGACGCTCGCGCCTTTTTTCAGTTTACCCATCACGGTCTTCTGATGAACCGGATCATCCGTCATTTCTGTACCTTTCGCCAGGATCATCGGGATCTTGGCAAAGGAAAGCGCGTCGCCCGCGGAGTAGGAACCGGTGATTTTCTCCGGATCGATATAGCCGACACGGGTCACGCCGCTGTTCAGTTCATACATGATCAGGATCCAGTCGTCGTCTGTTCCGGCCACGAAAATTTCGCTGCCGGAGGTGATGGCGGCTTTTCCGTTGGCGCCCCGCCAGGAGCGGGTGGACGGCGCCGAATAAACGGGGAACTTTTGTCCCGGTGAGAAGGTACCCTGGAAGAAGGAAAGCTCCGGCAGCCGGTCAGCGAGCTGCCCGCCACCGTTCCCGGAATCCGCCTGCCGCGCCGAAAGCTCCTGCCGGGCTTCTTCCAGCGTGTAAGCAAAGCCGCAGAAACCGTCGTCCACCATGAAGCTGCCGACCAGGGACCCCTGGGCGGACTGAACACGCTCCATTTCGGAGCGGTATTTCTTCACAGAGATTTTCTTGCCGTTGCGGTAATACAGGTCGGGGCCCTCCCCGGAAAAATCCTCCTCCGCCATCAGAATGGTTTCCGCTTTGTAATGCCCGGCTTTGTCAGGCTGAAGCCGCATCGTCCACGTTCTTTCCGTGTCGTTGAAATGGAGGGTCAGCAAGCCGTTTTTCCCCACGTAAAGAGTGGAATGCAGCATATCGTCGATTTCCGGCTGCAGGGTCAGCGCACAGTGAACGCCGGACTTGTCCGAGGTATAGATCCACAGCCGGCCGACATTGAACCCGTACTCCGTATCGGTGACCAGGTCCAGGAAAATCAGCTCCGGAACCCCGTCGCCGGTCAGATCCATCAGCCCTACGGGACGGCATTGCATGTTGCTCGTAACGGAACTCACATACTCCTCATACGCCCGGATGTCCAGAGACCGTTCCTGCAGGATCTGCGCATACGCTTCCGTCCAGGATCCGGATCGCACGGAGGAATCCTGAAGGGTCAGGCTCGGATCGGCGCAGGCGCCGCCCAGGCTCAGCAGCAGCATGGCCATCATCAAAATGCAGGATAATCCTCTTTTCATGGTAAAACGCTCCTTCCTGAAACGGTGTCTGTCATCCATATCTCGTTTCTTCCGGGCCAGGAACCTGTTCCGTGAATACCATTCTTTTTCATGCCGAAATCCCGATTCCAGTATACACAAATCCGAAAAAAAGCACAACCGCCGGAGCAACAGAATAATCTTCTTGACATCCATTCCACAGATCGATGCTGATCGTTCCGTGTCAATGACCGTGGTTTTCCGCGCTGCTGCGCTGAGGCTTAACAGCAGGAAGCGCTCATCCCCGCCGGAATGAGCGCTTCCTGCATGTCTCCACGCCTGTTTTCAGATGCTGCTTTTATACACGTCCAGCTGGAACCAGCCGGATTCCGGTCCAATGGCGTATTCTTGATCGTTCTCGGACAGGGAGTAGCCCTCAGGCACGGACAGAACCTTAATATGATACTCGGTCGGCGCTTCCGCCACCAGAAACACGAATCCGTCTTCACCGGTATTCAGGATTGTGCACATGGTATCCGTGCAGAACTGGATATTCGCGTTCGGCACCAGTTCCACCATCTGGTCAGCCACAAATACGGTATAGACCCACAGCTGCTTACCGGTATAATCGTCCCCCATCAGGCGGGTGACAATCGCCTCAAACGCCGCGCCGTTTACAAAAGCGCCTACACAGTAATAAGCAACCTGCCCGTTCCGGTCGATAACCAGGGTAGTCGGATATCCGGGAATTTCGACATTGCTGATGATATCCGCGCCTGCCTGTCCCATCGGGAAGGTAACACCCATCTCCTCCTTGAACCGGCGCAGTGTATCCATGTCGTCTTCCGAATAAGCGGACAAAGCGACGATTTCCATCTTGTCCTTATGCTGCTGGTAAACCGTTTCCATTTCCGGGAATTCTCCCTGGCAGGGCCCGCACCAGGTCGCAAAAATGTTCAGGACCACGACTTCCTTCGTCTTAAGCAGCTCGGACAGGGTGACGGTCGTGCCGTCTGTCAGTTCCGCCGTGAAATCCGGCATGGCCTGCCCCTGCAGGCCGTCGGCGCAGGCGCAGCCGGCAACGCCGGCCATCAGACACAGTACGCAGAGAATGGCAAATATCTTCTTGATCATCGGTCCTTCCTCCTTCGGCTTCATTCTACCATCATTCGGTTGCCCTTGCAACGGAAAAACCGGTCGGGGCCAGAGCGACTGCCTCACCGATCCTTTTGTATTATACAGGAAGCTGTGGTATAATAAAAGTATGACGGAACAAGAATCATCAAGAGGCGGAACGGATGAATCAGACGGTTTTCAGCGGCATGGAAAAAGGAGGCGTCATCCTATGAAGCAATGGGCGAAAAGAGCCGTTCTGTTCGGCGTCGACGGGGCCGGCACGTTCTTTGAGCAGACTCCCACCCCGAACATCGACCGCATTTTCCGCAACGGAGCGGTCTGCCGCCGCGCGCTGACGGAAATACCCACCATCAGCGCGGAATGCTGGGGCAGCATCCTGCACGGGGTGGACTGCCGCCGCCACGGGCTGACCAATTGGGTCACGGGCAAGCGGCCTTTCCCGGCGAATTCGCCCTATCCATCCGTGTTCCGGGTGATCCGGGAAAACCGGCCCGACGCGGAGCTGGCCTCCTTCTGCGAATGGGGCAACGTCAACTTCGGCATCATCGAGAACGATCTCGGCGTGTACGAGGTCAACGCCAAGGGCGACGAGCTGATCCAGGCCGCCGTGGACTATATCGGCACGCACGATTTTACCCTGATCTACTTCCATTTCGATATCCCGGATGACGCGGGCCACGCCCACGGGTACGGCTCGCCTGAGCATCTGGCTGCGGTCACGCTGGCCGACAGCTGGGTCGGCCGGGTCACAGATGCGATTGAGAAGCGCGGCTGGCTGGAGGACACCCTGCTGCTGGTGGAGCCCGACCACGGCGGCACCCCGCCGGACGGGCGGGGCCGGGGCAGCCACGGCGGAGACAGCGACGCGGAAAAGTACGTGAGCTTCTTCGCCGCGGGCGGAGGCGCGCAGCACGCGGAGCTGCACGACATGCTGACACGAGACGCCGCGCCGGCCATTCTGCACGCCCTCGGCCTCCCCATCCCCGATACCTGGAACAGCCGGGTACCGGGCGGCCTGTTCGCCGACGTGCCCGTGAATCTGCCCCGCCCGGAGGGGCTTCCCGTCAGGGTGGAGAAGCCGAGGCTGAAAAAGCAGTCCGGCGTCTTTGAGGAAGAGCTCGCCGGGCTGAAGCCCGCGCTGCACCTGCCTTTTACCACGTCTGACGCGCTGCCGGATGGCACGGAGCGAACGGGCAAGCTGTACCTGGTGGACGGTTTGCGCGGAAAAGCCATGCGCTTCGACGACGGCGCGCTCTGCGTTCCCTGCCCGCTGGAAGGCCCCAGCGTCTCGTTCACCGCCTGGCTGCGCCTTGACGCGGTGGAAAACAGGATGCCCGTGCTGAGCGTCCGCTGTGCGGAGGACGGGTCGGCCTGGTTCTGCATCGCGGCCACCGGCGAGGATCATCTGGTGCTGTCCGTCCGGCTGTTCGACGTGGACAAGACCCGGCACATGGAGGTTGGTCTCCCGGCAGAAAGGACCGGTACCTGGATCTTTGCGGCTGGCTCGTTTGAGGCGGACGCGGGCGTTGCAGGCTTCTCCGTCAACTTTGAGCCTTTCATGCGACAGTTGCTTCCCGGCAGGCAGGTTATGGGCGATGGGAAGCACGCCCGTCTCCTTCTCGGCACCGACGATCTCAGCACCCCGGGCCAGCGATTGCCGGGCGTGCTGGAGGACGTGTGCGTGTACAGCAAAGCGCTGACGGACGAGGACATCGCGAAGCTGAAGGCGTACTATCTGGGATGATGCAGATGTTCCGGATTGGCTGAAACCAGAGCTGTAAGGAATCTGGCCACACCGTCCTCATCGTTGCTCTCCGCAATATAATCCGCGGCGTTTCTGACGCATTCCAGCGCGTTGCTCACAGCCACGCCGCAGCCGCAGCGCATGTTGCATGCGGTTTCCGTTCTTCACGAAGCCAGAATCTGTCCGGCGGACCGCCGTCGCCCCAAATAATAAAAAAAAACAGAAGGCTTTCCAAGCGGAATCCTTCTGAAGTCTGTCTGGTTACTGCAATGTTCTGCGAAACGCGATGCCCGGTACGCTGCCTGTCCGGCCTGCAGGCGTGAAAGCCCGTTTACGCCTGCGGATCATTCGTACCGGCAACTGTATACTTCGTAAACTGCGGCATATCCACGCCGTCAATTCTCCATTCCTTTTCTTCCTTGATCAAAGTGAGCTGGAAGGTTCCCGCAATCTCATCGGTTCCGTTATTGATTGCAAACCCAAGAACCGCTTTCGCGCTCTCTGACCCCTTCAGAATATCGACGACGGTCCAGTCACATTCGGCAAGCCTGTCGAAAAGAACGGAAACCTTATTGCCCCCCGTCAGAAGACCTACTCCTTTGGATACCGATATGATCGTCTCCACGTTCTTCTCTGCCCGATCGGTGAGATAAGGCTTCAGGCCTTCAAGGCCCGAGGTCTTCATATCCGTGATCGCATGCTCCACAACGTACTCCGGACTGATTTTTTTCATAAATCCAAATGCCATACGTATGACTCCTTTCATTTGACATATCGTTTCTTTGTGTTTAGGTTCTGTGTTCCTCAAACGGCGGGAATATCAAAAGAAATGTTTTCCGTTTCGAATTTTGTGCAGCGGAAATTCATTTCAGCGCCGCCGATATTGTAATCACCGATGTCGATCCGGATTCTGCCGTCTTCTGTTATGTCGAACACCGCCCCTTTCAGAAGTTCGTCGGCTGTATAGCCAAGACAGATTCCGGTTCCGTCGTCGATGATCATATCACATTGATAGGTGAACGTAATGGTACCCGGCTGCGCATGGTACAAGCCGCATGGCCTTCCGAGATACTCTGTTTCCTTTATGCGCTCCGCGCCAAGCCATTTGATAAATGTCTGATCCGCGAGGTTCCAGAAATGATCCGTTAACCTGCGAACACTCCTGGCGCTCAGCAAAAGGCCGTCCCATTCACCGAATCCTTTTTTCCCGGCCGGAACCGGATACCTGCGGAAACCGTCTCCTGTCCTGACAAAAACATCCTCCTTTCCGGCATCAAGATAGCGAATGTTTCCTTCTTCGTCCCTCTCCAGCAGCGTAACGACTTCCCTTTTTCCCCCGTCAAGGCGGCGGTAGGCGACAGAATAAGCGGCAGGCATTCTGACCGGAGCCGGAAGATCCATCGTAAAGTCAATCTTTCCCTTTTTTTCCGCGTCGTTCTCTCTGGAAATACCGTCCGCTCCGGTTCCGAAAAGGGAATCCCAGAAATCCTCGGAGAACTGACCCGGATTCCTGATCAGTTTTCCGGCCTGCTGAACGATCCGCTCTTTACAGGCGATCGGATCCGCTTTGGACAGGCCGAAGATGACCGGTATCATTTTCTTTACCTGCGCAAGCATGTTCTTTTCCAGCTCAGCCCTGTCCTTGTCATTTCCCGCCGAGATCGCCCGGGATGCTTTCGGTTCCTCCGGAAGTCCCGTTTTTTCATGAAGCTCTGACATCTCTCTCTCCTTTCTCTCCGTTCCGGCAGGATCACGTGCTATATAGTCCCTCAGCGTTTCTTCGCAGCTTTAATCAGGTTTTTGACCGCATAGATACCCAGCGATATGGATACGGCAAATCCAATGAAAGCAAACAGGGGGATATCGTCCACCATCGGCGCCATCTTTGTGTTGCAGAGCGTGCAGGACCCACTGTACAATACACAGGCGAATACAGCAAGCACCACGTTCTTGATCACATCGATGAAAATGCGGAACGGTTCTTCATATCCTGCCGCTTCGACGGTAATTCTCGTCCTGCCCTTCACCAGATTGCGAAGCACATCGGCGGCGAGGCCCGGCAGCCTGACCGAACGGATCGCTGAGGCTGCTATGGATTCCAGCGAGGAAGCGAGCTGTCCTTTCACATCAATGTTTTCCTTGGCCCGGGAAAGCAGCTTTTCCTGGAGGAAACTGAACAGATCCAGTTCCGGGCAGAGAACCTCGAGCACGCCTTCCATCGTAACCAGGCTCCGGATCATCATCGTATACTCTGCGGAAACGACGATATGATTCTCACTCAGGAGATCCGTCAGCTCGCTCATCAGCTTCCCGGCATCGATATCCTTCAGGTTTGTGGCCGACATATACCTGGAAATCAGGCTTTCCAGATCGTCCATCAGCCGTGTTTTGTTGAGCTTTCCTTTGACGGTTCCCATGGCAAGCGCGGCATTAGTCAGCGCTTCTATATCCTCCTGGACCAGTGCAAAGATCAGATTCTGGATCGCGCTGATGTTGGCCTCACTGAGTCGTCCCACCATACCGAAGTCAATCCAGTACGGCACACCGTTGCTGATCATGATATTTCCCTGATGCGGGTCGCCATGGAAGAATCCGGTATCCATTACCTGGTGCAGATAGTTGTTTGCCAGCGCTCTCCCGATTTCATTGCAGTCATACCCATCCTGCTCCAGGCGATCCTTATGTGAAATGGAATACCCGTCAACAAAGGTCATCGTAAGAATCCGCTCTGTGGACAGTTCGTCAATGATCTTCGGACAGGAAACCACTGTTTCATCTTCGATGCAGAGATCATGGAACAGTCTGGTATGATCTGCCTCAACCCGGAAATCCAGCTCCTCCCAGGTCACTTTTTCAAGTTCCTCCAGGATGGCTGTCAGGTCGAGGGCTTCAGAGCCCTCGTCCTCTTCCGGCGACCGGTTCAGCATCCCGGCAAGCTTCTTCAAAAGGACAAAGTCCTCCTTCATCATGTCCGCGATGCCGGGGCGCTGAACCTTTGTGACCACCTTCGTACCGTCCTTCAGGACGCCGTAATGCGCCTGCGCAATGGAAGCGGACCCCAGCGGCTTATCGCTGAATTCGCTGTAAATTTCATCGATGGTTTTTCCGCTCTCCCTTTCGATGACAGCGCGTGCCGTCTCGGCCGGCAGCGGCTTTACACTGCTGCGAAGCTTCTCCAGCTCACGGCAGTATGCTTTGGGAAGCATGTCCGTACGGCTGGACATAATCTGACCGATCTTTACATACGTCGGGCCGAGATCCTCCAATGTCGTGCGGAGTTCATACGGAGTAAACCCGTTCGCATAAAAGTTGTGCTTCGCGAATATGCCCATAATTGCGGCGGCACGCGATTTCCCCCTTTTTGTGTTTTTCTGCTCCGTCATTTTTCTTCCTCCCCCATGTTCTTCTGCTGAAACGGCCAGATCCAGAACAGGCAGATTATATAGACCACTGCTGAATAGAACAGCGTCCCCCCGATGATCCAAAGGACAGAGCGCTCGTCGTACGCCCACGGATTCACGAAAAGAACCGTGCCGAACGCAAGCAGCAGGCAGCTCAGAATCACGAATACCCACCAGCCTTTCCGTCCGGAACGCCGTAAATATGTCAGCGCATAATACAGGCTCACAGCGCCCAGCAGAATCGGCAGGGTCCCTGTCAGCCAGTTCAGCAGCCCCATAAACAATCCTTCAAACGTGAAAAACGCGATCCCCGCGACGCCGGTAAACAGCCCGACGGTCAGCCCGATATAATGGGCCAGTCCTTTTTTGCTGCTCACGAAATCAAATACCTTCAGGATCGACAGACACAGAAGGCAAAAGCCACAGGCTTTCCCCAGAATCGGAATGGAAGACACCGGTATAATAACCAGCGTAAGACCCATAAACAGAAAGAAAATGATCCCCATCACCATCTTTCTTTTCAGGGTGTCAAGCGTGCTGAACAGCATGAAAATTCTCCCTTCTGCTTTTTTCCTCCGCCCTGGAATACACAGGCGATTCAATGCATTGTAGCATACAAAAGCCGAAGAGAACCGTGATTCAGTACTCTTTGTTGTTATACCGACATATATAGAGAATATGTTGTTTTCAAAACATTGTTCAGCTTATGCTGTGATCTTTCGGGAAAAATAGTACATCTTTTTCGCAATTTCCCGGCTGCTGATCGGAAAGCCGGCCTCGATCCACTCCCTCAGCATGCCGACAGTGCCGTTGGCAATATAGAGCCGCAAAAAGCGTGAGGAAAGCTCATCCTCGTTTTCGACGTCGGTAATCAGCTGCGAGCAGAGCAGATCCACTATCCGGGAAGAGAATTCAGCGTTTACCGACTTGCTGAAGAGAATACGGAAAACCCTCTCGTTCTCTTTGACATAGTCAAAATAAGCCGTGGTGATCGACAGGAGGCGTTCCTCCCCGTGCCGGTTCTGATAATACGGCGGCGCGGGAATCCGGTTCAGCATATCCTGTTCAATATCCCGGAGCAGATCAGACGGACTCGTGTAGTATGCGTAAAAGGTCGAGCGATTGACATCCGCCGCCGCGCAAAGCGCGGTCACGGAGATCCGGGACAGTTCGGTCTGCGCCAGCAGATCCAGCAAAGCGTCCTTGATCAGGCGCTTGGTCATACGAACACGCCGGTTTTCCAAATGCTCTTTCATAAAACGCCTCCTCTGTCCGGCTGATTGTTGTTTTTCCGACAAATTGCAGGTAAACCATATCATCGGAAAGGCAGTTTGTCAAATTCGGGTCTGTTCCTCCATGAAGGATTTGCGCCGGAAAGAAAGAAAACAGGATGTGCCGTTATGACACATCCCGTTTCATGTCGATTCGTTCAGTTCCGTGATTATTCCGCGTCGTAAGACTGGATGGAAGCCATGATCACGCTGGCGGCCAGCTTTTCTTCGTCGGAGGCGGCCGGAGCGATCGCTACTTCCAGAACATAGCCGGCTTCGGTCGTGAAGGCTACGCACACGGTCGCCTGTTCGGGCAGCTCGTAGGAAACGCAGGGAAGGCCGTTCACAGTGCCCATCTCGACGCCGGTAGCGCCGGCCTGTTCAACAGCATCCTTATACGCTTCCAGATCCGCGCCGTTCATGTCAACATAGCATACGGCGACAGCGCCTTCGGAGCCGTCTTCCGGAACGAAGTATCCGATGTAGCTTTCATCGGGCAGTTCCGCGGGGACCAGGCCGGTCGGGATCCAGATCGCGACGGCGATCTGCGCAAAGGTGTAGAAATCACCGGTCACGTTTCCGGCTTCGACCAGGGGAGCAACCTGTTCCCAGGTGATCTCGTTCGTCGCGGTCTCAGCCATCGCGGTGCAGCCGCACAGCAGGCACAGGGCCAGTACCAGAGCAAACAGTTTCTTCATGTTCTTCCTCTTTTCCCGGGGGATTCGGTTCTTTTGCCCCCCGTCGTCAATTCAGGTCGGCTCACGCACAACCTTTGGCATTATACTGAACAGGCCCTGCAAAGTCAACAAAAAAATGTCCGATGATTGTTGTTTCGCTGACCAATACTTGTCATTTCGCACAGAACGCGCTGATGGCTTCATTGGCAAATACAGCAGTTCCCTCACCGCCTGCTTTATCAGTGTCGCCTGTCATCTCATTCTTCACTCCTTTCTTTTTTCATGGGCAGGACCACAGGCAATCACCTGAAATCAGGCAATGCAATCAGGGTATCTGATATATCGAAATAATCACTGGGAAAGTATTGACAATATTTGTAAAGTACTTTATATTATAAAGTATCCTGAAAGGCAGGATCGTCATCCGCTTTCCGGAAACATCATGCAAAGGAGAAACCTGTATGTCAGAACAAATATCCGAACCCCGTGACAACAACCGGGAGGAAACCGTCCGGTCCGCAATGGAGGATATCGCGCTGATCCGGCGAATGATAGACCACACGGAGATCAATATGCGCCGGCTTGGCTGGCTCTTCCTCGTATATGGCCTGGTGTTCCTCGTCTATTCCCTGTTCGAGCTTTCTTCCACCTTGATTCTTGCCCGGGCTGCCACGGTGGAAACCACCGGCAACGTCTCCATCATCCTGTCACTCCTGACCTATGTCGTGATCGCTGTGCTCTTCGTGCTGTTCCTCCGCAGGCGCGCCGCCATTGTGAAAACCGAAAGCGAGCACACGATGAAGCTCTTTGACCTGTGGGGCGTCATTATGTTCGCGCCGGCAGCCCTGGAACTGGTGATCTCCCTGATTGCCGTAATGGCCGGAAACCGCCTGCCTGCGGTATCTTTCGCCATGCTGCGCATCGTTATCAGCGCCGTCAAAAACACGGCTTTATATATGTGTATTTTCTTTACCGGTCACTATATCGGAAGCCGGCTCCTGAAGATTGCTTCGGCTGTGCTCATCATCCTGCTGATTACCCTGTATACCTGCGGCATTTCCCTGGGAGAAACCTGGATGAGTGAAAGCAATTATTTCATGCAGCTGACAGGTGTTATCGGTATAAGAAGCAGCATTGCCTCCTTTATCCAGATCTTTGTTTACCTCGGCATGGGCATTTATTGCATTGTAAAGCAGAGAGGTTCCGTTCATGGAGATGAATAATATCCCGGAGATGTTCCAGTCGAAGCTGCGCCTGATGATTATCAGCGCCCTGATCCGGCAACCCCTTTCGTTCTCCGCCCTCCGGCAGCTCACCGGCGCCACGGACGGGAACCTCAGCGTGCAGATCAGCAAGCTCAGTGAGGCGGGGTATATCACCGTTCGCAAGGAATTCGCCGGCAAAAAGCCGCTGACAACCTGTGAGCTGACGCCCCTCGGACGGGACAGCTTCCGGCAGTATGTGGAGCTCCTGAACAGCATTCTGCAGGGAGAATAAGCCGGTTCAAAACATGGACAGGTAGAGGCTGAGCACCATCCAGGCCGCCAGCGAATAGAAATTTCCGTGCTCGTCCCGGCCGGTCCGGAAAATCTCCTGCGCGCGTTCCCGATCCAGCAGTTCAAAGCCGTCAAACAGTTCGGACCCTTCCGCACCGTTCTGGTTCAGGTCGTCCAGGTTGTCCAGCGTGATTTCGGCGCACAGGAACGCGTTGCTTTCATCCGTCATGCCGGGCGTGGAAAACGCGCATGGATTCAGCACGGTAATCCGGTCGCTTTCCTTTACCGTCAGGCCGCATTCCTCCCGGATCTCCCGGACCGCAGCCGTCACCAGAGGATTATCCGCTTCTCTGTCCTCCGGATCCAGCAGGCCTGCCACCGGGCTGAGCAGGAACTGCCCTACCGCATAGCGATATTCATAGGACATCAGCAGGCGGGTCTCATCTCCCGGCAGGTGCAGCACCACCGCAATCGTCACGGCATCCGGCAGCATCGAGCGGAATTCTTCATCCGTCTTCTTCGCAGCCAGGTCTTCCCTATCCCGCCGTGAAGCCACATAATAATGCTTTCCTTCCGCGTACTGCAGGTCGAAACACTTGAGAAACCGGCTCTCATACAGTGTTTCGACCTTTTCCTTGTTGATTTCCGGGTTCATTCCGGCATTCCCTCCTCCCAGCGCCAGTCAGGATTACGGCATCAATGATACCATACCGGACAAGCCTCAGTCAAAGGAAAGCCAAAAAGCCCGGTGTCGCTTTGACGGAGCTCTCTCCGGTATGATATCATTGGAAGACGGTATATGGCGAGGATGAAGGTGCTCAGGCATTGATGTCAGGCAAACCGTGCATTCCTCTGAACCTTGAAACAAAGCTTGAAACGATCTTATGACAGACGCTGGAAGGGAATGGATTATGACAGACTTTTCAACAATCACCGCCTGCGGCGAATGCTGCACCGGATGCCCGAAAAAGCTGGACGGAAGATGCCCCGGCTGCATCGAGGCGGACGGACACGTTCCGGAATGGGCGGAGTCCGGCAGGTGCAAAGTGCATGCATGCACAAGGGACCATCACGTTCCGTTCTGCGGGTTATGCCCGGAGTTTCCATGCGCGGAACTTCCTTCTCTGATCTCCTGGAATCCTGACATTGTTGAACAGATGACAACGCTGCGGAATGAGTACAGAAGAATCGTGGATATTGTCGGTGACAACTATTTCGGGAAATGGGACAAAACCCGCACGGCCTGCCGCGGGATCGTCATCCGCGACAACCGGATCCTGCTGTCCTATGAAACGGTAACCGGGCAGTGGATGCTTCCGGGAGGAGGACTCGAAGGCAGTGAGGACGAGCGTACATGCTGTATCCGGGAGGTTGCGGAGGAAACGGGTTTCCTGATCCGCCCCACGGAATGCGTAATGGAAATCGACGAGTATTACGAGGATTTCAAGTGGGTCAACCGGTATTTCTTCGGGGAAATGACCGGCGAGACAGCCGTTCATCTGACAGAGCGGGAGAAGGAAGTCGGCATGGAACCCCGGTGGCTCCCGCTGGATGAGATTATTCGGATCTTTTCGGAGCATGCCGCCTATACGGATAAGGATGAGATGCGGCGCGGCATGTATCTGCGGGAATACACCGCCTTAAGCAGGCTGTGCGGCGGCGTTTCTTCCGGCAGGCAGGTGATCCTGCTGAACGGCCCTTCCAGCAGCGGGAAATCCACGCTGGCAAAAGAACTGCAGGTGCTGATCAAAGCGCAGAAGTCCGTGAACTGCGAAGTGGTTTCAATTGATGATTTCATGGAAACGAACCCGATGGAAACCATATACGAGGATGACGTCTACGCCGTTTCAGGCGATCTGTGTGAACGGGCACTGGAAATACTGGGATCCGGCTCGGACGTTATTATCGATCATGTGATTACAAGTGAACGGATATTCCGGCAGTTAAAAGAAATGCTGTATGCATATCCTTTGCGCATGGTCCATATTACCTGCCCGCCGGAGATCCTGAGGGAAAGAGAACAGGCGCGGGGTGACAGATGCCCGGGATCCGCTGAATCTTCAGCAGCGTACTTGTATCCCCGGGACGGATACGATCTGACAGTCGACACCGGCGCGAAATCACCGCGGGAGAACGCTCTGTCCATCATTGAAAAGGTACTTTATTGTTGATGATAATGGCATCATACAAAGCTCCTGTGTCGAGCAGGGGCTTATTCAATCCCTTCCCGGGACCACATCCGATAATTCAATGAATGGACGTTGATCATTCCCTGTCGGGCGTACCTCATAATTGTCCAGATACAGTCCTTTTACGTGGCGGGCCCATAACCCGAAAGCCGGAGCATCCCCGGTTTCATCGATCATATGCGCGTCGGGGTAGACTCCGCGCATCTCACTGAAATCCGAATCTTTCAGCACCGGTCCGGCAGAAGCTTTCTGCCGGATCATGATATTCCGGAAAGCAATATCCTCTATCGGTTTCTCAGGGATTCCCAGCATGTAGGAGCCCCTTGGGCCGTTTTCATCTCCTGTAATATTGCAGAAAAGAACACGCCGCAGCGTACCCGGCCCGGGAACCGGGTCACCCGGCTTTACTCTGCCCCGGTTCTCCAGCCGCAGAAAAAAGGACTCCAGGCTCTGGTGATAACAATATTCCGAATCAGAAAGTCTTCCAGCGTCCCTCCGTCCACCATTTCGATGGAAATGCCACTGTCTGAGCAGGCATGTTTCAGTCCGGACGGATCCTCCGCCAGTCCGCCGATCCGACAGCGACGGATCAGAACCTGCCGGAAATCTCCCTGCGTATCGGTTCCCACCTTCACGGCGTTGCATGCCGAATAGAAATCGCAGTCTTCCACCAGCACACGCCGAAGCTCGCACTGACCGGCACCTTTAAAGCACAGCGCGTCGTCTCCGCTGCTGACCCGGCAGTGACGGATCACAACATTACGGCACCCGTCTATATCCATTCCGTCGTTGTTATAGTTTGCATGATTCCGCACGGTGATCCCCTCAATGAGCAGATCCTCGCAGTTCAGATAATTCTGCATCCAGCATGCGGCGTTTTTCATGGTCAGGTTCGCGATATGTACCCGGCTGCAGTCAATGACCCGAATCAGAAACGGACGTCCGGGTGTTCCCTGAGCGGTTTCCGATCCCGGGAAATTCGCAGGACTTCCCTGCCCGTTCAGGATGCCTCCGCCCCGCAAACAGATGTTTTCGCATCCTTCCGCAACAATCAGCGACTGATGCATGCCCATACTGGTATCCTGAACCGTCAGGCGTTTCGCGTAGTGTTCCGGATAGTCCGCAAGGCACGTGCTTCCCAGCAGTTCGGATCCGGCACTGATCTCAAGGCATACTCCGGATCGCATCTCAATCGTTCCGCTGAGATATTTTCCATGGCTCAGGCGGACAATGCCCCCGTTCACCGCTGCCGCGTCCACAGCCTGCTGAATAGCGGATGTTGCCTTTTCGCCGGGAGACCATCCGAATTCCTCCGGCGTATACACAGTCTCCGGTCCATTCCATCCGCAGACCTCCCCGGTCAGTTCATCCGCCATGGCTTCCAGATCTTTTCCCATTTGTATAAACCAGGTGGATCGGGATTCTTCCCGCGTTCCGTTCATTTCATATCTGCCCCGCTTTCAATGGATACTGTCCGAAGGATGTTCCCGTTCTCATCGGTAACCAGGCGGATTCCGCAGTCCCAGGTGCCGATTGCTTTCCCATCTGTCCTGATTTCAGCCTGCCGGCCATTGCTCCTGATCCCATAGTGGTGATCATAAAAGATTGCTTCATATTCATAGGGCTTCCCTGTTCCAAGGCTGAACCATACACCGCCCAGATGCGGGTGAATCCCGTAATGGTGAGCGATGTATTCCAGACATGCCAGCATCGTCGGGCCGTACGCGTCCTGGACAGGCTCTCCGCTGCCGTCTTTTACCGGCTGATGCGTAACAGCGTGCACAAGGGACGGCTTCCCTGTAAACGGATCAAATTGCTGGGTAAACCGCAACCCGCCGTTGAAAACGGCATCGATCAGCTTTTCCCCCAGTGCTGTGACAATCCGGTCATGCCCATAGCGTTCCAGAGCCAGGATGGCCCGCTGATACGTCAAACCCTCCGGCTGCCCGCTCCAGTTGTTTTCCGGAGCGTTGCGGAAGGCGGGATCATTTACCGCGACACTTGGGAGCGGTAATGGTGTCCAAAACTCTTCCTGATTCAGCAAATGATCCCTTACGAACAGGTCCGCCATTTCCTGAGAGACTGAGCCCCAGTACATACACCGAAGGGTATTGTGGCTGAGAACGTCAACCGTATTCCCTTTGCAGTCACGGTCAAAAAGAGCACTGCGCCGGCCGTTCCACAATTCCTTTTTCAGTACCTGAGCTGCGGACTGAGCTTTTTTCTCCCATGCTTCTGCTTCCGGATCCCTTTGTATTCTGCAGATTTCAGCCAGTGTCTGCCGGCTTGCTATGCTCCAGCTTGTAACGTCCATACTGGCCATGGGAACAACCTGATACCCTTTTGGCGGCACATCCTCCCCCCACCAGCAGGGAGCGTCGCCGTAGCGTACTGCCAGGTCCTCACCCGTGTCATATACACAGAAGGACGCAAGCAACCCGTCCCCGGTAATGTGGCGCGTCCTCCAGAGGCAAGCGTCAAAGCGAATAAGCGTTTCTTTCAGCTGTTCCAGATATTCCGGATTCCGTCCGTATAAATAGTAGAGATT
The DNA here is from genome assembly GCA_946413245.1 of uncultured Clostridia bacterium. Lineage (GTDB taxonomy): Bacteria > Bacillota > Clostridia > Christensenellales > Aristaeellaceae > Aristaeella. The sequence continues at coordinate 14,951 of CAMKJS010000005.1, read as the reverse complement.
CAAAGCCGGGAAGGGAAAGCAGAACCCCTGATATTTGTTGAACTGAGGTTCGATCTTTCCGCCGGTATACTGAATGGATCCGGGAAGGCGCCCGTCTTCCCGCTGATAGCGCATAAACAGCAGGCAGTTGTTCAGCGCGGCTTCCGGATTCCGGAGCGCATACATTTCCCCACCCATCGGTTGTGTTTCCAGCCAGATTTTTTCATATCCTCCGCCTTCCACCAATACAACGCTGTCGCCGAACCGTTTCAGATTCATGAGGCATTTTTCTTCCGCAGCGTCATAAACGCGCTGGATTTTTTCATTTTCACTGTGAAAAGAAACCTTTGTTTCAGGAAACATCTGTCAACCTCCGGGCTCCGTTTTTATTCGGATTCCATCCTGAAAATATTACCATCATGAGCAGTTATTTCATAGGCGCAAAATTTTTGCCCATTTTCAGAAAGAGCGAAACGCAAGGAAAATCAACGGTACGCAAAATTTTCGCTTCTTTCTTTTTCCGGATGGATTGTCAATAATGGAAACCGAAAAGGAACCGGCCGCAAATAACCCTAACAGCAAAAGGAGGTCTCCGGATGAGTATCCATGATCCTGCTGCCCCGCACCGAACCGTTCCGAAGCGCAGGGTGGCCCTGACCGTGCGGAGAGACTGGCAGCTGTGGGTTTTGCTTCTTCCTGCCCTGGCCTTCTTTATTGTCTTCTGCTATTTTCCCATGTACGGGGTTCAGATCGCCTTCCGGGATTACAAGGCGGCTTTCGGGATCACCGGAAGCAAGTGGGTAGGCCTGAAGTACTTCGAGAAATTCTTTTCCAGTTATTACTGCGGAAGAATGTTCCTGAATACATTCCTCCTGAATGCGTTCGGCCTTCTTTTCGGTTTCCCGATCCCGATCCTCCTGGCCATCATGCTCAACCAACTGAACCGGAAGCGTTTCAAGGGATTCGCGCAGACCGCAATTTATGTCCCGCACTTTATTTCCACCGTTGTGCTGGCCGGAATGATCTATCTTTTTTTCTCCCCGACCAACGGAATCATCAATCACCTGATTACGGCCGCCGGCGGAAAAAGCATCTACTTTATTATGGAACCGGACTGGTTCCGCCCGCTCTTCATCGGTTCGGAAATCTGGCAGAATGCGGGATGGAACACCATTTTATATATTGCGACGCTGACCAGTATTGATCCTCAGCTTTACGAAGCAGCCACCATTGACGGCGCGACCAGGTGGGGAAAAATCAAGCATATCGATATTCCCCATCTGGTTCCCATCGCGGTTATGATGCTGATCCTCAACTGCGGATCCCTGCTTTCCTCCAATACGGATAAGGCCCTGCTCCTGCAGACCAGCGGCAACATGGCCACTTCGGATATCCTGGGAGTCTATGTGTACAGCGTGGGTATTGCCGCCGGCAAGGCACAGTATTCCTACGCTTCAGCCATCGGCCTGTGTCTGAATGTCATCAATTTTGTCATCATCATGCTGGTGAATGCCATCTCCCGCAAGATGAGTGATATCAGTCTGTTCTGAGAGGGGATGAAAACCTGTGACCGTCGTTGCAGCCAAACGACACAACCGTGTCCGTGAAACCGGAAAGGATCGCTTGTTCAACGCCGTCAATATTGTTTTCTGGATCATTGTGTTATTCATCGTCCTGTACCCCCTCTGGCTGATTCTCATCGCGTCCGTATCAGACCCGGACGCGGTATTGCAGGCGAAGGTGCTGGTACTGCCGGTGGATTTTTCCCTGATGGGATATGAAGCCGTTTTCCAGTATAAAGAGCTGTGGGGAAGCTATCTGAATTCGATCATTTACACCGTCGTCGGATCCGGCCTGAGCATGATGGTCACGCTGGCAGCGGCCTATTCCCTCTCCCGGAAGTTTGCCGGAAAAAAGATCGTGAACCTGGCCATTACCTTCACCATGTTCTTCTCCGGCGGCCTGATCCCGATTTTCCTGAATATCCGGGATCTGGGGCTGTACAACACCCGCGCCGTCATGATTCTGATGAACCTGGTTTCCGTCTGGAATCTGATGGTAGCCCGGACATACATTCAGACCAGCATCCCCAACGATCTCTACGAAGCGGCGGTGATCGACGGTGCGGATCACTTCACCTATTTCTTCCGCTGCGTTCTCCCCCTGTCCGGCACCATTGTGGCTGTGCTCGCGGTTTATTACGGCGTTGCCCGCTGGAATGACTACTTTACCGGACTGGTCATGCTGAGAGACCGCAGCCTTTATCCGCTTCAGCTTGTTCTGCGGGAGATTCTGGCGTCCCTGACTTCCACAGGCTCCTCTGATACCTTTTTCGCAGCCTATGCCGACAATCTGGGCGGTTTGCAGGAAGCGCTCCGAAAGGCTGAGGTCGCCAAGTACTGTTGTATTGTGGTTTCAACTGTGCCCGCAATTCTCCTGTATGTCTTCATGCAGAAGTACTTCGTGAAGGGCGTCATGATCGGATCCCTGAAGGGATGAAGAACCGATGACCGCCGGTGGCGGGAATCTCATCGGTTTTGAATTCAACCGAAACAAGCGATCTCCACGGTTGTGGAGTCGCGACGATTGAGGTTGCGGATGAAGATCTTTCGACCGCCGGTGGCGGAATTTTCGAAAAATCTGAATTCAACCGAAACAAGCGATCTCCACGGTTGTGGAGTCGCGACGATTGAGGTTGCGGATGAAGATCTTTCCAGGTATTTAAGGGCTGCAAGCCCTGAAATAAAAAAGGAGGGTACCCATTATGAAGAAACTCATTTCCCTGCTGCTGGCATGCTGCATGCTGCTCAGCCTGAACGCCGCCTTCGCCGAAGCCAAAGTGGAGCTGACCGCTTTCCAGTACGCGCTGGAAAACCAGAACACCGATTTCAACGGACTCTGGTTCTTCGATGAAGTTGTGGAGCCGAAGACCAACACCCATGTCACCTTCCAGATGGTGAAGGACGCTGACTGGGCGACCAGTGTCAACCTCATGTTCGCGGTGCCGGACCAGATGCCTGATATGATTATCCGTCACGCGGTGGATGTCGAGGAATACGGCGTAAGCCAGGGCCTTCTGCTTCCGCTGGACGAATATCTCACTGAGGAAATCATGCCCAATTATGTCAGCCGCCTGAACATCAATAACGCCGGTGATTCCATCCCTGCCAGCGACGGAAAAACCTATTACATCGGGTTCCTCATGGCGCAGAACGTGAATCACACCGGAACCTGGTATGTGAATCAGAAGGAACTGGACAAGCTGGGCAAAACGGCTCCGACCACCATTGATGAAGTGACCGATCTGCTCCGCGCCATGAAGGCTGACGGCATCCAGTGGCCCTTCTCCGCTTCCTACACCCAGTTCGGTCCGGAAACCATCTGGAATCAGTTTGCTTCCTTCGGCGTGCCGGAGAACACGTATTATTACTTCATTGACGCTGATAACAAGGTTCAGTTTACCTGCGCGCAGGACGGCTGGCGTGCCTGCGTTGAATGGCTGCATCAGCTATACGAAGAAGAACTCATGGATCCGGAATCCCTGACCCAGGATTCCAATCTCTGGGCCAACAAGGTGAACGACGGTGAGGTCGGCTACTTCTGTTATCTGCGCCTGATCAACACAGCCATCAAGGCGGAAAATGTAGAAAACTTCAAGTCTATTCTGCCTCCTGCCGCGGACGGTTTCAAAGCCTGCGTGTCCCAGATTCTGGAAGTGCCGGAAGCCGGCGCTTACCTGACAAAGAACTGCAAGGATCCCGTAGCCGCCCTGAAGTGGATAGACGCCCAGCTGGAAACCGAAACCATGATGGTTTCCCTGAACGGCAAGGTCGGCGAACAGATCATCCTGAATGATGAAGGAAAGTATGAAGTGATTGACATTCCCGCCGATAACGGCCTGTATCAGTTTGTGCCGGTAACCATGGGTCAGTTCTTCGCCCCCGGTGATTACTATACCTCCATTTACCAGATGGCTCCGCACCGCGTGGAACGGTATGAAGACAGCAAGTGGTATGCCGAAGCCGGCGTCCTGGAGCCGAAGAGCTTCCAGTACGTGCGTGACCTGAGCAAGATGAGCAATGAAGACGCCACGGAAGCCGCCGATATCTACACCGAACTGCAGAAGCTGGTGGAGGAATCTTTCGCAAACTTTGTGCGCAACGGTGTGACGGACGAGAGCTGGAACAATTTCCTTGAGCAGGCAAAAGCGATTGGCAGCGAACGCTATATTGAACTGTACCAGAATGCTTATGATGCTTACCTGGCCAAGTAATTTTCTTGAATACAGCGGTCTGAGATGTTAGAATAACAGCATTGAAGGCCGCCGGGCATCGCCGAAGGAGCTGTACCGTCGGCGATGCCCTTTTGCCGTATTAAAAGGAGCTTGTATGAAGCGGTTTGTTCTGCCGGTCTGTGTGCTGGCTTTCGTTATTCTGTTGCTTTCCGGATGCGCCCGGGAAACCGGAAAGGAAACGCCGTCTCCTTCCGTGTCGCTGACTGCGCTTCAGTATGAAATTGACAACATTGCTGTGGATTTCAGCAGCATGTGGTACTATAATCAGATTGAGCAGCAGACCGGTGTACATGTGGATTTTACAGAGATTAAGGATTCGGAATGGAGCAGTTCCGTCAGTCTTGCCTTTGCCAGGGGAAAAATGCCGGATATGATTCTGCGCGGTTCACTGGACGTGGAAGAATACGGCGTAACCCAGCATCTTCTGGTCCCCTTGGATGAGTATATGGCGAAGGGAAGCCTTCCGAATTACACGGAGCGGATGGATCAGGCCGGTCTCCGGGAACAGCTGACCGCGTCGGACGGGCATATTTACCAGCTTGGATTCCTGATTTCCCAGGGTGTGAATACCAACGGGCACTTCTTTATCAACAAAACCTGGCTGGACCGCATTGGCCTGAAAGTTCCTGAGACTGTGGACGAGCTGACAGAAGTACTCCGCCGCTTCCGGAAAGAAGATTTCAATGGGAACGGCATTCAGGATGAAATCCCGCTGGAATTTACCTTTGACGACAATACGACCGGGATTTACAATCTCTTCTCCTTCTTCGGCCTTCCGATGAATGAGAATTATGTGTATGTCGATCAGACAGGGAAAGTGCATTTCGCTCCGGAGGAGGAATCCTTTTTTGAGACGCTTTCCTGGCTTCATCAGCTGTATCTGGAGGAATTGCTGGATATTGATTTTATCAGCCAGGGCAGTGCGATCTGGGCGGAAAAAGTCAACGAAGGCAATACCGGAATGTTCAGTTACTGGCGTTTGCAGAATACAGCGCTGAATCCGAAAATTGCCGCAAATTATGAGGTCATGCTGCCCGTTCATGCTGAAGGGAGACAGGCCTGCCTTCCCCGGAATATGGATATCATTGAATTTGGCGCAGCACTGACCACAGACAACCGTGATGTTGAAAGTTCTCTGCGCTGGCTGGATGCCCAGTTTGAAACGGAAAATATGCTGATCTCGCAGAATGGCGCTGTGGGAGACACTCTGCTCAAACGGGAGGACGGTCTGTACGAGGTGAAATATGTTCCCCCGGACAATGAACTGTATCAATCGGTTCCTGTGATTTGCGGACAGTTTTTCGCCCCGGCAGAGTATTACGCTTCCGTCTATGTCCCGGCGGTTCACCGTCAGGAAAAAGCCGCCTATTGCGAGCTGTATGAAAACGCGAAGGTTCTGGAACCGGTTTCCTGGAAGCTGTTGACGACGGTAGCGCCTAAAACAACAGCCCAGTCCTCCGCGGTGCAGCGATTGACAGCGAAACTGAAATCAACGGTGGATGCCGAAATTGTCGCGATGGTCACGCAGGGTGTGACAGATGAGGCTAGGAAAGCTTTTATACAACAGTTGCGGGAAAACGGCAGCGAAGAGTATATCCGGGTTTACCAGCAGGTTTATGACCATTGGCGGGAGGAGAAATAAGGCGTGATCAAAAAGAACAGAACGACTGTTTTTATCCGATATGCGCTGTCTTATCTGGCTGTTGTGCTGGTACTGTTTTTCAGCATCACCGGGTATCTGTATGCGACCATGAGCGGAAGAGCACGGGAAGAGTATATCGGAAATCAGATTAATCGTCTCTCCCGGATTGCCAGCCAGCACGAAAACTATATCTCCGCCATGCTGAACACAGCGGAGGAAATCGGCCTCAGTCCGCATATTGAATTCTTCAGGTATGATGAGGAGCCATGGAAAGCGTATGATCTTCAGCTTCAGCTGGTTCCCTATACCACAACGAACAGTACTTTCTGCGACCAGGTTTATCTGCATTTCTTCGACGATAACCGAATTTATTCATCGTCTTCCTCCATGTCGCTCGAACTCTTCGCCCGGGTGATGCGGTACGAGTTTATTCCGATGGAACGCCTGACTGCGCTGATTGACAGCGTGGATCGCCTGACCATCCTTCCGTCCCAGCAGGTATCCTCAGCACTCGTGGACACATCCCGTATCGTCACCTTTCTGGTGCCGCTCGGATCCAATCCGGGTTTCCGAAAAGGCGCTCTGCTTTTTCTGATCAAGGACGGCATCTATCAGACCCTGTTCTCTGATGCAATTGAAGGGCATGTGAATACATATATTCACCAAGGCAACGTGCTTCTTTCTTCTGCTGAGGAAATGCCTGTTGACCGGGAGCAGCTGATGCCTTCCCAGGAAGAGGATGCCAGAATCTTTCGCTGGGAGGGCGAGGAGTGGACGCAGATTTCGCTTCCGGTCAGGAACTGGGGGCTATCCTACAGTGCAGTAGTACGGAATGCGGATATCACCTCTGCAATTGCAAGGCAGATTTTCAGCAATCTGGCCATTCTCCCTGTTTTTGTGGCGCTGGCTCTCCTGCTTGCGCTGTGGATGGCCCGGCGGCACGCAAAGCCGATCCGGGACATCTCCGGTCTGCTGACCGGGGATAAACCAGAGCACAGAGATGAACTTCAGCAGATTTCAACCGGAATACATCAGCTGACAACCCGCAATCTTGAACTGTCGTCACGGCTGGAGCAAGCGCTTCCTGTGCAGCGTCATGATTTTGTGTTCCGGTTCGTAAAAGGACGCTTTGGGAGCAGGCAGGAAGCAGTTGATGCCGGAAACGCCGTCGGCCTTGAAATTGACAAGCCCTCGTATGCGGTGATCCTCTGCAGCGGAGCCGGCGAAAACGAACATCCGTTTGATCTGAAGCAGCCTCCGTTCGACCGGATGAATGATTGCTCAGGCGCCGGCGTCGAACTGGTTGCGCTGAAGGCGAACCTCTATCTCGTATTTTCAGATCATGAAGGAACGCTTTTCTCGATGGCGGAACAGATCCGGCAGGCCGGAACAGCCGCTGACGACCGTTGCGTGACTGCCGTCTCCCGCATCCATGAAGATTTCCGGGAAGCTCCGGGAGCCTATCTGGAGGCAGCAGCCGCTTATGAAAACCGTTTCGTCATGGGAAATCAGAAGGTGCTTCAGTACAGCGATATATCCTCCAACCTGACGGAGATTCTTCCCCAGGCGCGGAAGATTACGACTTCCATCAGTCAGGCACTGACACTTGGAAACAGGGATGTGCTGGACAAGCGGATTGATGAACTGCTGCATTTTCTGAAAAACACGAATATGTCGCCTTTTGCTTTTCGTATGATTTACAGCGATGTGATCAATTCTCTGATGCATACGCATTCAAATGCACTTTCCGGCAAAGAATCCGTGATGGATTTCTATAACATTTTTTCGCTGACGTCCTGCCAGTCGATTGATGACCTGGATGATTTACTGCGCCGGTTGTGTGATTATCTGCTCAGCGGGAACGGCAGGGAGGAAGCGCCTGTTCCCACCGGGGAAGAAGATGAAATCAGCCAGGTGATTCATTACATGGAGGAGCATTTCAGCGATCCCGAAATCTCCATGACAGCGCTGGCGGATGCCTTTGATCTGTCCACGACACGTTTCAGTCTCTCTTTCAAGGAAAAGACGGGAATGTCGCCGTTGGATTACCTGACGCTGCTTCGGGTTGAAAAGGCAAAGGAGCTCCTGGCCTCCACAGATCGGACGATACGGGACATCAGCGCGCAGGTCGGCTATTATGACTCCGGATCCTTTATCCGCCGCTTCAAGCAGGTCACCGGCGAAACGCCTCTCCAATACCGCCGCAGCCGCGGCGCTGATGCCGCAAAGGAGAACAGGCATGAAGACGAATGAAATCAATATCCGGGATCCCTTTGTACTGCTGGATGGAGAAACCTACTATCTTTACGGAACCCGCGGGGCAACCTGCTGGGGTCCGGCCACCGGTTTTGATGTTTATTCGGGAACAGATCTGGAAAACTGGAAAGGTCCTGTCCCCTGCTTTGAAAATGACGGGACTTTCTGGGCGGACCGGAACTACTGGGCGCCGGAGGTGCATCGCCGGCAAGGTGCTTTTTTCCTGTTCGCCAGCTTCAAGAGTGAGAAACGGCACAGAGGAACAGCCATTCTGAAGGCGTCGTCCCCTGCCGGGCCTTTCGTTCCCTGGTCTGACGGGCCCGTGACGCCCGCGGACTGGGAGTGCCTGGACGGGACATTCTATACGGATCGGCAGGGAATGCCCTGGATGGTATTCTGCCATGAATGGGTGCAGGTCGGCGACGGAGAAGTGCTGGCCATGCCGCTCACAGAAGATCTGAAGGCTGCGGCCGGTGAACCCCGGTGCCTGTTCCGGGCGTCTGACGCAGTCTGGACAAAGGAAATGGCGCATTCCTCCGGAATCCGGGGCCGTGTCACGGACGGTCCGTTCCTGTGGCGGGACGAGAAGGGACGGCTGCTTTGCCTGTGGTCTTCCTTTTCGGAAGACGGATACACACAGGGACTGGCAGAATCCGATAACGGGGAAATTACCGGCACTTTCAGGCAGCTTCCGGCGCTTTTCCGGGAAGACGGCGGGCACGGCATGCTTTTCCGGAATAAAGAAAGGCAGACTGTACTGACGCTCCACAGACCAAACCGGCACCTGGAAGAACATCCTGTTTTCATTCCGGTTGAAATATAATGGCTAAGCATCAACTTTGAAAGCCGCAATCAGTTGATGGCTTCGCGTCTCTGACGCTGATTACGCTTTATGCCGCTGTCATCGTCGGTACTTTGCGGGAGAAGCGGCCTGCTATTGCGCTTGCGGAGCAAAATAATGCGCGGCGGCGTATCGGTAGTGTGATTCAAAACGGTCGATCGCCTCCCGCACGACCTTTTTGCCCGGAAACAGCAGGTCGTACGCATGGAACCAGTTCGGATACACGTCACAGGAGGCTTCTACGCCCGCCGCCTGCAGGCGTCGGACATATTCGACCGTCTCGTAATAAAACGGCTCTATGTCGCCAACAAACGTATAGCAGGGCGGCAGCCCGCGCAAATCCTCCCGCCTGGCCGGAGCCGCGTAATCGGGGACCATATCCGTGCCGTAGGCATCCCGCAGATACCGTTTCCACGCCTTGTGATTGCGCTTCGTGTTCCAGTTCGGGGCATGATTATCCGCCGATGAAGGCGTATCACGATCATCCAGCATCGGATACAGCGGCATCTGATAGGCGATGTTCACATCTCCCCTGTCGTGGGCAAGCATGCACAGAGCCGCGGTCATGCCGCCCCCGGCGCTCTCGCCCCCGACCATAATCTGATCAGACCGAACGCCGAGCTCCTCCGCGTGCTCCTTGAGATATCGCAGCGCCGTATAGCAATCATGCAGTGCCGCCGGATAGGGGTGCTTTTTGGACAGGCGGTAATCCGGCGCTACAAGCACCGCGCCGTATTTGACCGTCAGAGACAACGCACGGGTAAAGTAGACAGTCCTGGCGGAGAGGGACTGATACCCGCCGCCGTGAATCCACAGTACGCCGGGAACTTTCCCGTCCGGCGGTTCGGACGAACGCAGGATCAGCAGCCTGATCCTGTGCTGTCCGACCGGAATGCGGCGTTTTTCCGTTGTGAAATAACGTTTTGGCATAGGTTCCCTCCCGCAGAAAACTAAAAGAAAAAGCGCTTTTCGAGCGAAGCCCGCATGGAAGGGATCAGTCCCGACAGCAGGAGAAAACCGCCTGCCACGGCAAAACCGGCCAGTGAATACAGGCTCCACAGGAACATCGGCGTACCGAAGGTCAGATGCTCGAAGAATTCAACCAGGACCGTAAACCCGCCGAGGCCCAGCAGAAAGCCGCCAAGGATAATGAGTCTGGCGCCCCGGACATGTTTGAGCAGGCATGCGGTCGCGGTGAGCAGCAGACACCCTGCGAGAATTACGGGGAACGCAAAGCTCATAAACCAATGCCCGCCGGTATGAAGGCAGATGAACAGTACATACAGCGCGGCTGCCGCGTGATCGGCCGGGATAAACACCTCGATCGGGGGACGGCGGAACCAGCGCGGCAGAACAGCGACGATATAAAACAGCGCGATGCCGCCGAGCACGTATCCGCCCCAGCGCAGTTCCCCGTAGAGCCTGAGACAGACGATCAGTATCACTGTAATCGCCATGACACAGATTACGGTCAACGAAACGGCAAACGGCAGACCGGACTCCTTTTGCGCGAGCGGATAATGGTCCGGATAGCCGTGTTCCTTCCGGGACTGCTCAGGGTTCCATACCGGGGTTTCGCACAGGGGACAGCTTTCCACGCCGTCCTGCAGACGGACGCCGCATCTTACACAATACATGATTAACTCCTCCTGTTGCATTCAATCTCCACGGGAATGCCGAGCTCAACCAGGCGTGAAAAGAAGCGTCGCTCCAGCTCAGATTCGCGGATATTGCGGATCATATTGATATACGTTTTTCCGCCGTAACTCAGGACAGAGCAGTTGTTGGGATAACTGCGCTGCGGCCCGATGATGAATTCCATCCGCTTCACATACGATGTGATAACCTCCGGCAGCGGCAGGCCTGTGATGTTGGAAATGTTCAGGCTGCCTCCGCCCTCTCCGATCCGGCTGTACACGATATCCATCACAAGGTTCTTGACGAATACCGGTGCCAGTCGCAGGGCGACGAGCTTCTGCGGCTGCACGTTGGCAGCCATCATGGCGGCCATGTTCTGCGGGGTGGCGTAGGCGCAGAGTTGGTGATAAATCGTGCTGCAAAGCTCCTCAAGACGATAATCGCCGTAACGGGGATCCGCGCCGACGTTCAGAACCAGCGAGAAATTGCGCAGCGTCCTGCTGCCGAACAGGCGCCGGAGATCGACGGGTATCGTAACCTTTACAGCGCGCTGGCGCTTTCGGGGAAGCCGGTCGTTCTGCATACCGATGATGCTTTCCACCATGACGGCCGCGAGCAGCGCGGTTACCGTCACCTTCAGGCGGTGTGCCGCATCCAGCAGAGCCTGTGTATCGACAATGCCAGTCGTCAGCGTCCTGAATCCGTTGGGTTCACGCGTGCCGCGCAACCGATAAGACTTTTCTTCCTTACGGCCCGAGGCTACCTCGGCGGCATTTTTCAGAAAGCTGTCCTCCAGTTCTTCCGCCGGCGGAGGCTGCGTCAGGTCGCAGAGCAATCCTTCCCGCGGGATTTGAATCCCGTATTTCAGTTCCAGGTAATGGGCGACGAGATTACTGAGAAATACGCTTCCGCCCCATCCGTCCGTTACAGAGTGAAAGCATTCCACGGCGATGCGGTTTTTGTAACAGAGCACACGCAGGCAGTTTTGACGCAATTCACGATTGCCCATATAGGTGAGCGGATAGGCCGAGTCCTCACACACCTTTACAGGTAAATCGCTTTCCTCCAGATAATACCAGAAGAACCCCCTTCGAAGCGTGACAAAGAAAGAAGGAAACCTGCCGCGCATATCGTCCACCGCTCTCTGAAGAACCTCCTGATCAACCGGTTCAATCAGCGTGGCGGAAACGCGAAACGCGTTGCTCCAGTCCTTGCGCGCAATCGCCGGAAAGATCAGAGCGGCCGTGTCCAGGCGATACCATTTCTTCAGCATTCAGGCAAAAACCTCCGTCTCTTCCTCTGCCCTCCGTTGGCATCGTTCATAACTCATCTTTTTCCTTCCGGGTCAAACGATCCGGTCTCCCGTGTCGGCCAGAATGCGCATAAATGCAAACCGGTGATCCTGGCTTTAAACGGAACAAATGATTTCAGGAAAATCGGCAACGCCGCGTGGATTGTTTCCGGTTCATCGATCAGGATGGTGGTATGCGGCGTCCACGTATACTGCTGCGGTGAACCCGACCGGCAAGCTTCCTGAAGCGCGGTCAGTTCCGCATCTTTTTCCGGGGCGGCAAAAAGAATCTTCCCTCCGGCAAACATTCCAATATGGCTGATATGGACCGGTACCGGCGCAAAGGAAGCTGCAGCTTTTCTCGAAATTTCGGTTGCCTCTTTTTCCTGATCCGGAGGAAAAGTCGACAGGCTGATATGGTAAGGAAGCCCCGGAGTCTGAACTCCAGCGAACCCTGCCTCCTGCAGGGAATGATACCATCCGGATAACCGCGTCTGCGCTTCACCATCCAGATCCGCCATCAGTGTCAGAAACTGCTCCGCCATCTTCTTTCCCTCCCTGTTTTTCAGAAATCAAAATCATCACTCTTCCTCTGCGGATTTGCCACGGTCACGAATCCTTTTTCAGCACAATGCTGCCCGGTCCGCGTTCGGAGCGCCGCTGTCCGGTGCGATATTTCCCATCACGAAAGCGGTCTCATCAGGTCCCGGTGTTCTGTCCATGAGCAGATCTGCCACCCGCAGGTGAATCATCCGGGAAGCCATTCTCCCACCCCGCTTTCGTGAATCAGTAACCGGCTCCAATCATACCATACCGAAGAAGCCTCAGTCAAAGGAAAGCAAACGCTTGCAGTGTTTCTGCGCCCATGATACAATACCTGTGCACCATGGGAAGGGAGATGATGATCATGGCCAGATTTGTCCCGAAAGACAAACTGAGCAAAAAGGCTCAGAAAAAACTGAACCGTCAGCGGCGTGCGATGTGGGCCTTCAGCCCCGTCAGCAGGACCGTTGACAGCAAGAAACGGTATAACCGCAAGAAAAACACTCGCGACCGGTACGATGACTACGGTGCGAGTGTTTTTCTTCCTGATCATTATTTTCCGTCCGGGAAACTTGTGAAAAATCCGTGCTCAACTTCCGGCAATCCGTACTTGTCCTTCGCATCGGCTATGGCCCTGATCATGAAGCTCATGTTCCTGGCCAGGTTCCGCATTGTCTGTAATCCTTCCGGATCTTTCTGCACGTCCGCAGCAGTGAAGCCGTGTACTTGATTCCAGTATGTGCTTGACGCGACAGGCATTCCGGAAATCGTGAAGTATTTGTTCAACACATCAAAGGTGGCTGTGTTGCCTCCGCGCCGGGCGCTGACAATTGCCGCGCCAACCTTCATGTGCTTTGAAAAGTGGGTGGAGTAGAACAGCCGATCCATGAAGGAGAGAATCGTCCCGTTTGGACCGGCATAATACACGGGACTGCCGATAACCAGACCGTCAGCGGCTTCAAACTTTGGAGCGACCTCGTTGACCAGATCGTCAAAGACGCATTTCCCGGTCTTTCCACAGGATCCGCAGGCAATGCAGCCCCGGATGTTTTTGTTTCCGACCTGAATGAGCTCTGTTTCAGTTCCCTCTGCTTCAAATACAGAGATCATTTCCTGCAGGGCGGTCGCAGTGCAGCCCCTCGGATGAGGGCTGCCGTTCAGAAGCAGAACCTTAGCCATCGCAAAACCTCCTTATTTCAGTTTCAGTCCATCTTTGAACGCATTTCCAACGATCTCGCCGACAACGCGATAAGCATTGAAGGACGGATCAAAAATGATGGGCTTCAGTTTGCCCAGATCGACCTTTCCATCTGTCAGGATGCTCTCATCCGCCTGAGAAGCCACTATTTCCCCGATTACATACCCGGTTTCAGCATCCCATGACTTCACCTTGCATTCCAGCGTCAGGGGATATTCCTCAATAATCGGTGCGTTGACATGCTGGCTCTTATGAACGTGGCAGCCGGCCTTCTCGATCTTGTTTACCTTTTTGCCGGTTTCCACACCAAAGTAGTCAGAAATCAGCATGGTATCCACGGTGCCAAAGGCGACAGTAAACGCGCCGGTCTTCTCAAAGTTCTCTGTGGTCTTATGCTTGCCGAGCATGATGGTAATCTCGTTCATGTCGCTCTGCATCGCCCACGCCGCGTTCATCGCGTTCGGCACACCGTTCTCATCATATGTTCCGATAATGAAAACGGCTTCCGGGGTTATTACCGACCTGTTTCCCGCAAATTCCATATTTCCTCCAAACCCTTCCTTTCCGCCCGCAGACTTGAATTCCAAAGGATTATAGCAGGAAGAACCGGCTTATGCAAACCTCTGTTCATTCGGGGATTGATACATGTTTTATAAATACGGAAAAACAACCGGTTTTCTAAAACGATATTCAGAGCTCATTATATCAGGGTAGAATGTCGTTCCGGAGGAAAAAGTGTCAAGGAATGGTGCAAGCTGATGGAAAGAAATTGAGGAATTTCAACATTTAGGGCTTGACATTATGGGGAGAAATAATATCCGCAGAGAATGCCGTCTTCCTCATCCGGATATTTATCTTTCTGCAATATACTGCTCAATTTCGTTTTGGGACGTCAGATCTACACTCTGCTCCCAGGCCCAGTCTGCCAGGAGAACGGGAGCCAGCTGCCCCAGCGTGATCAGGATAAGCCGCCACCGTTCCTTAGTTTCCGATTTGATAAACAAATCCAACCAGAGGTGGGTCACGATTCCCTCTTCATTTACGGACCAGAATACATTCTGGCCTTTTCCAAACCCTCTCCCGTACGTGGATCGTATTGCTGTTTCCTGTCCTGCATTCCCTATTCCTTCCCATGGCACTCTGATAAGAGCTTAAAAATCTGCTGGCCTTCCAGCCCTTGTATTCTAACACATTCAGGGCTTTGGGGCCAGCATTTTTTTATGAAGCGGAAGCGACCTTCCCATCGAAGTCCTCCACCGTCACGAAGAA
>CAMKJS010000004.1 GCA_946413245.1 uncultured Clostridia bacterium | reverse complement strand
ATACCACATATAGGGGGTGAATTAACAAGAAATTATCGATTAAATCAGCGTTTCCCTAATGAAGAAAATCCTTGCTATTCTTCTGGCCGCGTGCATGATGCTCAGCATGACTGCTGCGTTGGCGGAAGGAACCGCGGATGCCGGCAGAGTCCTCATCTACGGTGCGACTACCGAGATCAGCGGAGACTTTGCTCCCAGCTCCTGGTGGACAAACAACGCCACCGACAATATGCTCCGTAATTTCACCACGGACTACGGTACCGTTGTGACGGATCAGGGCGGCGCGCTGGTGATCAACCAGACGACCTGTGAAAGCATCGAAGGCGTCATGAATGACGACGGCACCAAGACCTATACCGTCAAAATCAAGGACGGTCTGGTCTTCAATAACGGCGAAGCGATTACCGTCGAGGATTTCGTATGGGCGACCGCTTTCGGCTGCTCCTCCGTGGCCAGCGAAGTCGAAGCAAAGCTGACTTCCTATCTGACCGTCGTCGGCGGCCAGGAATATTATGACGGCACGGCTGAGACCATTTCCGGTCTGCGGATTCTGGATGCCAACACCATCCAGGTGTCCATCGTGGCGGACAAGGTTCCCTACTATTTCGATCTGTACTATGCCGGATTCACCCCCTACAGCATGAAGTACTGGCTGGGCGACGCTGTTTCCATCAAGGACGACGGCAACGGCGTGTATTTCGAAGGCCTGACCAAGGACAACATCGCAAAGCAGCTTGAGTTTGCCCGGTTCAACGCCGGTGAAGACCGCGTGACCGCCGGCCCGTACAATCTGGTTGAGTTTGACCAGGCTTCCAAGCAGGCGACCCTGCTGATCAACAAGAACTATCAGGGCAACTTCGAAGGCCAGAAGCCTTCCATCGAAAAGATCGTCATCACCAAGGCTGAGGATGCCACCTGGGCGGACGCTCTGAAGACCGGCGCCTTCAACTTCTATGACACGATCACCGACGGTGAGGAAGTCAACCAGGCTATCGACATTATCGAGGACGAAGAGAACAAGGCGAAGCTGGGCTACGGTTTTGCTTACACCCAGTTCGACCGTCCCGGCTACGGCAAGCTGATGTTCCAGAGCGACTTCGGCCCCACCCAGTTCGTCGCTGTCCGTCATGCCATCGCCATGCTGCTGGATCGGAACGAGTTCGCGAACACGTTCTGCCAGGGCTGGGGCGGCGTCGTGAACGGCCCCTACGGAACTGCCATGTGGATGTACCAGGATGCCCAGGAATGGCTGGACGAGAACCTGAACAACTATGCCTACAATCCTGAAGCCGCTGTGCAGCTGCTGATCGAAGACGGCTGGGTCTACGACGAGAACGGCAACGACTACGTCGAAGGCATCCGCTACAAGAAGGTTACCGAAGAAGAAGCCGGCCAGTATCAGCACACGAAGCAGCTGGATGACGGCACCTGGCTGATGGGCCTGATCATCGAGTGGTCTTCCTCCGAAGGCAACTCCGTTTCCGACCTGCTGAGCGTTATGCTGGCCAACGGCGAGCAGACCGCGGCTGCCGGCATCAAGATCAACCAGAACGTCATGACCTTCTCCGAACTGCTGAACTACATGTACCGCGACGCGACCCAGGGCGACAAGTACGGCGTACCCACCTACTGCATGTACAACCTGGCCACCAACTTCACCTCTCTGTACGACCAGAGCTACAACTTCACGCTGGATCCCAAGATGGTTGCCGACGGCTACAACACCGACTTCATCTTTGACGAACAGCTGGACAAGCTGTCCATGGACATGGTGTACGGCGTGGAAGCCGGTGACGATGAAGCGTATCTGGAAATCTGGAAGCAGTTCATCAAGCGCTGGAACGAGCTGCTGCCGGAAGTTCCGCTGTACAGCAACATCTATATTACCGTATATCCCGACTGGCTGCAGGGCTATGAGCAGAGCTCCTACTGGGACTTCGAACAGGCGATCCTGTACGCTACCATCGCGGAGTAATTACGGACGGCTTTGAAGCCGCTTCTTTCGCGGGGACGGACACTTCGGTGTCCGCCCCCTTTCTTCCTAAGAGAGTGCGGACGGTGACAGCAGCCCGTGAGGCGTCATCCTGACACGCTTCGCAGGTTGCTGCCATTGCCCGCAATGGAACATTCAGGCTTTTTCTGAGGAGGGTACCGAATGGGTAAATACATTCTAAAACGCTGCGGCTTTATCGTCGTGGTATTTCTGATCCTCTCTTTTCTGATGTTTTCGCTGTACAATCTGATTCCGACCGATCCGGCCCGGCAGGAACTGGAGCCGCAGCGTAAAGCCCTGAAAGCGGACGAGTATCAGATGCTTTATCAGCAGCTGCGGAAGGAAATGGGTCTGGATGATCCGCTGGTCGTCCGGTATCTCCGGTGGATGGGCCTCTGGAAGGATACGGACGGCACGTTCAACGGGATGCTGGAAGGCAACTTCGGCTACAGCAATCTCTACAAGCGGAATGTTGTGGACGTGATCAAGACGCCGATGGGCAACACGATCTTCATCAATATCTTTTCGACCATCGCCGCGCTGGGGATTACGATTCCGCTGGGAATTTTCTGCGCGGTACACAAGGGGAAGAAGTTCGACAGCGTCACGCAGGTCGTGACCATGCTGGGATACAGCATTCCCGTATACATCATCGCGCTGGTTTTCATGTACCTTCTCTGCGTGCTCTGGCGCGTTTTCCCGATTATGGGAACCAAGACCCCGGGCGCCGAATACGCTAACAGCTGGGAAGAATTCGTGGATATGCTGTATCACATCGCCCTGCCTGTGATCGTGATGACCTTCGGTTCCCTGGGCGGCATGACGCGCTATGTGCGTTCTTCCATGATCGACGCCCTCGGTATGGACTGTATCCGGACCGCGAGGGCGAAAGGCCTGAAGGAAAAGGTGGTCATCTACAGCCATGCCTGGCGGAACGCACTGCTGCCTGTGATTACCAGTATTCTGGGATGGTTCCTGGCCGTGTTCAGCGGCTCGGTGATTATTGAAAACACGTTCTCCCTGAACGGTATGGGCAAACTGTACTGGCAGGGGCTGAACAATATGGACTTTGAACTGGTGCTGGCCATTCAAATGTTCTATTCCATCGTTTCCCTTGTCGGATCGCTTCTGATCGATATCAGCTACGGTCTGGTTGACCCGCGCGTACGCGTGGACAAGTAAGGGAGGGCAGAAATATGGCGAAGAATAAAAAAGGCTTTTTCCTGACCCGCTGGTTCAGGCGCGCGTTTATGGGGACCGATCAGGAAGTCCGGGACATTATGCAGGAAGAGCAGGTGCAGACGCCGTTCCGGACCATGGCAAGGAATTTTTTCGCAAAGCATACGGTACAGGTCGGTTTGTGCGGTTTCATTCTGGTTTTCCTCTTTGTTCTGATCGGACCGAGATTCTGGGTGCTGGATCTGTCCGAGCAGGATTCCACGCTGATCAACCTGCCGCCGAGCAATAACATGATGAGCATCCCCGCGGAGATGAAGGGCAAGGTGGCGGATATCGCCGCGGGCCGTACGTATGGGGTGGGCCTGGATACGGAAGGAAAGCTGCACACCTGGGGATATACGAAAATCACGGACAAGATCGATATCGCCAATATTCCGGACGATGTTCAGAACGCGGATATTGTGATGTTCGCGGGCGGGGACGACCATGTTGTCGCGATGGACGACAAAGGACAGCTGTACGTATGGGGAAACACGCGCCTGCAGCAGGGAAATTTCACCAACGACATGAAAAAGGCCATGAAAGCGGGCGGAGAGGACTGGGACATTATTCAGCTGGAAGCCAGCAACCAGTTCTCCGCCGTGGTTTCCAGCAACGGGATGCTGTATCTCTGGGGCAACGCCAACGTGGCGGATATCAAACTGCGGAAGCAGTATCAGGGAAACGTCGCGAAGGTTGCGCTGACCAGCAACGAGTATATCTGCCTCCTGAAGGACGGCACCGTCGCTTATACGGGATACAAGGATAAAGGCAGCGCCTTTGCCGCGATTCCGGAGACGCTGAAGAATACCACCGTAAAGGATATCGCCTCGACATCCGGCACCGTGGCTGCGGTGACGGAGGACGGACGGGTCATCGTGTGGGGGAATGCCAAATTCGGTGAAAAAAATGTCCCCGATTTTAAAGCGCCGGTGAAAAAACTGCAGGGCGGCCGTTTCCACTATACCGCGATTCTGGAAAACGGGGATGTGGTATCCTGGGGCAGCAACAAGTATCATCAGTGCGATGTTCCCGCCTCCGTGGCGAGCGGGGCGTCCGTCCGTGAAATTTACGTCGGAAACTTTCAGAACTACGCGGTGCTGGAGGACGGCAGCGTTCAGACTTGGGGTCTGAAAGGCTTCCTGCTCGGTACGGACGGGCTGGGCCGCGACCTGCTGACCCGAATTGTAAATGGCGGCCGGGTGACGATGACGGTCGGCGCGATCTCCGTGATTATCGCCACCATCATCGGTGTCCTGCTCGGTGGGATTGCCGGCTACTTCGGCGGCAAGGCGGATCTGCTGATCATGCGTATCGCGGAAATCGTCGGCGGCCTTCCATTCATTCCGTTCGCGATGATTCTGTCCGCCGTGATCGGATCCCGCCTGGATCCGACGCAGAAGATGTATCTGATCATGGTCGTGCTGGGCGTGCTGAGCTGGACCGGAACCTGCCGTCTGGTCCGCGCCCAGATTCTGGCCCAGCGTGAAATGGAGTACGTGACAGCGGCGAAGGCCATGGGCATCAAAGAACGGGTCATCGTATTCCGTCATATCCTGCCGAATGTAATCAGCCTGCTGCTGGTGTCCATGACGCTGGATTTCGCCACCTGCATGCTGACGGAGTCGAGCCTGAGTTATCTCGGCTTCGGTATTCCGCTGCCGACGCCCACCTGGGGCAACCTGCTGACAGGCGCCAACAATTCGGTCATTATTCAGCAGTACTGGTGGCAATGGGTATTCCCGGCCGCGATTTTCGGCGTTTGTACGATCTGCATCAATATGATCGGCGACGGCCTGCGGGATGCTGTCGATCCGAAGAGTCAGGAACGGTAAGGAGGTGGAAGGCGTATGGCATTGCTGGAACTGGATCATCTGCACACATTCTTTACCACGAAGCGGGGAATCGTCAAGGCGGTGAACGACGTCAGCTACAGCGTGGAACCCGGGAAAACGCTGGGCGTCGTCGGCGAAAGCGGGAGCGGCAAGTCTGTTTCCGCCATGAGTATTCTGCAGCTGCTGGACGGGAACGGATATATCGAATCCGGCTCCATCCATTTTGACGGGAAGGATATGACGAAGATTTCCAAAGCGGAAATCGAGAAAATCCGGGGAAATGATATCTCCGTCATTTTCCAGGAGCCCATGACCAGCCTGAACCCGGTTTTCACGGTGGAAAAGCAGGTCAGCGAGCCCTTCATCATTCATCAGAACATGAATAAAAAAGAAGCGGCCGAAAAGGTGATCGAGATGCTGCGGGATGTAAAAATCCCGAATCCCGAAACGGTTGCGAAACAGTATCCCCATCAGCTGTCCGGCGGAATGCGCCAGCGCGTCATGATCGCCATGGCCCTGGCCTGCCAGCCGAAGCTGCTGATTGCGGACGAGCCTACCACTGCGCTGGACGTGACCATTCAGGCGCAGATCCTGAAACTGATGAACGAGCTGAAGGAGGAGCACGGAACCTCCATCCTGTTCATCACCCACGATTTAGGCGTGATCGCCCAGATGGCGGACGACGTGGCGGTAATGTACTGCGGCCAGGTTGTGGAAAAAGCGCCTTCCCGTACCATCTTTACGGTCAGCGAGTATTCCCATCCCTATACGGAGGGTCTGATGGTTTCCATTCCCAGGTTGGACACCCCGGCCCATGTGCGGCTGGACGCCATTCCCGGCGCCGTTCCGCATCCGCTGGATCTGCCGAAGGGCTGCAAGTTTTCTCCGCGCTGCAAATACTGTACGCAGCGCTGCACGGAGGAAGAACCGGAGCTGAAGGAAGTTCTGCCGGGTCAGCAGGTTCGCTGCTTCTATCCGAGAAAGGAGGAGCGTCATGCAAACAGCAAATAAAAAGCCCCTGCTGCGGATCAGCAATCTGAAGCAGTATTTCCCTCTGAAAAAGAAGGGCCTGTATGTAAAAGCGAACGACGGCATCACGCTCGACATCTATGAAGGGGAGACGCTGGGCCTGGTGGGAGAATCCGGCTGCGGCAAGAGCACCTTCGGGCGGACGCTGTTGCAGCTGTACCGCCAGACGGACGGCCGGACGATGTATTACGGCCGCACGCTGGACGACGTCGCGCCTCAGTATATGGGGGACACGTTTAAGAATCTGGACAAGCTGAAGAAAAACCTGGAAACCTATGAGAAGGACCGGGACGCCATCCGGAAAGAGTATGAATCCATGAAGGACGGCCCGGAAAAATATGCCAAGGCCAACGAGCTGGCCGCGGCTGAGAAAAAAGCCAACGACGCGTTTCTGGACATGGCAAATCTGGTGGGCGGGTTCATGACGCTGGAGGATCTGACCCCGGTCAGGGAAATGTTCGGGGATCTGTATCAGCGGGCCAGAAAGCTGCATACCGCTGAAGTGAAGCTGGCGGATCTGCAGCTGGAGCTGGACGACGCGGAGTTTGCGCTGGGCAAGGCTGCCGAAGCCGGCAAGAACACGGGATCCCTGCAGAGCAAGGTGGATAAACTGACGGCTGCCGTGCAGGCGGATCAGACGGCGATTGAAGGATTCCGCGCGGAGCTGCAGGAAGCACGGGCCCGGATCGACAGGGAAGCGGAGAAGTACGCGGATAACGCGGCGTTTCAGCAGGCCCAGCAGTATCGGGACAACGGAATTGATCTGGCCAGACTGAAGTATGACGAGATCCGTCTGCTGCGCAGCGATCTGCAGATGATTTTCCAGGATCCCTACTCCTCGCTGAACCCCCGGATGACCGTCGGGCAGATCATTTCCGAGGGAATGATCGCGCATAAAATGTTCCGGAAGAATGACGACCGCCTGCAGCAGGAGATCATCCGCGTGATGGATGACGCCGGCCTGGCCAGCTATTTCATTCACCGGTTCCCGCACCAGTTTTCCGGCGGCCAGCGCCAGCGCATCGGCATTGCCCGGTCCCTTGCGGTGCGGCCGAAGTTTGTGGTCTGCGACGAAGCGGTTTCCGCGCTGGACGTGTCCATTCAGTCCCAGATCATCAATCTGCTGCAGGACCTGAAGGAGCAGCAGAATCTGACCTATCTGTTCATCACCCACGACCTGTCCGTCGTCAAGTATATTTCCGACAGAATCGGCGTCATGTATCTGGGGACGATTGTGGAGCTGGCGGAATCCGAAGAGCTGTTTAACAGTCCGCGTCATCCCTATACGGAAGCGCTGATGAACGCGATTCCCACCACCGACATTGAGAACAACCGGAAGATTGAAATCCTGGAAGGAGATATTCCGAGCCCCGTGAATCCTCCGAAGGGATGCAAATTCCATACCCGCTGCAGATACTGTACAGAGATCTGCGAGCATATGGATCCCCCGCTGGTGGAGTGCTCGCCGAATCATTTTGTGGCCTGCCATCACATGCTTGCTGAGAAAGGAACGGAACAGGCATGATTCTCTTTCAGCGGAAGTTTGACAGAATGAAGGCCTTCGAGAAGGAACGCCTGGGAAACGACCGGCGGGCGCTGGAGCAGGAGAACCTGGAGGACTGCCTGGAGAAAAACGATACGCTGGCGCTGATCCTTTCCGCCCTGATTACGATCGTTCCTGTTGCGCTGGTGTTCCTGTGCCTGATTTCAGCGATCGCGTACTTCCTGATTGTTCATTAAAAACCGGCTCTGCCGGAGGGGCTGAGTAAACCCGTGAACGGTTCCGGTTCATCATGAGACGGCCTTGTTTTCGGACAAAATACATTTGACAAATCCAAATAAAATGTGTTAAAGTATACGAACAAATTATTAACCGTCGTTTCTGTGAAGAAACGACGGTCCTGTCGTTTGTATGATGCGGGCGCCAGCCTGTTTCATAAATAAATTTTTTAAGGGAGATGCACGAATGAAGACCATGAAGAAGATCCTGTCTCTTGTGCTGGCTCTGTGCATGGCGATGGGCGTTGTGTCCGCGCTGGCAGAAGGCTTTGAGCTGGCTGCGTCCTACGATCCCGGCGAGCGGGTTTTTGACGGCGGAGAAATTACGACGGTGAAGGCCGCCGGCGGCACCGGCAGCGCGATGACCACCGATGTGTTCCCCGGCGAAGAAGGCAAGGACTATACCGATGAAAAGGTATACACCTACAACGACTATACCGCCGAGCTGACCGCGAGCACCATCTGGGATCCGCTGTCCTGGGAAACCTCGAGCGACAGTGCGATTCTGGACTACATTTCCTCCGGTTTCTACTCCTTTGTCCTGAACAGCGACAAGAGCGGCTATTCCGTGGTTCCGGAACTGGCGGCGGAAGAAGCCAAGGACGTGACCGCTGAATACGTCGGCCAGTTCGGCGTGGAAGAGGGAGACGCCAACAAAGCGTGGCGTGTTGTTCTGAATCAGGACATCACCTTTGACGACGGCACGAAAGTGACCGCGGCGGATTTTGAGTACTCCCTGCAGCAGCTGCTGAATCCGAAGATCATGAACCGCCGGGCGGACAGCTACTACGCCGGTCAGTTCGTAATCTACAACGCCAAGAACTATCTGTACGCCGGAAAGACCGCGTACGATCTGATCACCGATACCGCGGAGAACCTGGTGGCTGCCGGGACCGAAGTATATCTGGACATGAGCTTCTGGGGCCTGGTCGGCGCGAACGACGCGGAAGGCAACGCCGCTCCGCAGTATGTGAGCATCGCGGATGAAACCATGTACCGTGACGCGGCCGTGGAAGAAGGCAAGGATGAGGACTGGGTTTCCGCCAAGTATCTGTTCGACAACTACCTGGCCGCGGGCGCTCCCTACAACGCCTATGCCGCCCAGTACCTGTACACCGCCTCCATCGCTCCCGAAACCAAGTGGGAAGATGTCGGCTTCAAAGTGATTGACGACTACACCATCGACTTCATTCTGCAGAACCCCGTGGAAGAAGCGAGCTTCTATATCCCCTACAACCTGAGCTCCAGCTACCTGGTCAAGAAGGATCTGTACGAAGCCTGCAAGAAATTCTGGGATGCCGACGGCAAGGAAGTGGCAACCGAAGAAGAAGCGGCTTCCATCACCACCGACTACGGCCGGACGCTGGAAACAACCGTTTCCTACGGCCCCTACAAGCTGACTTCCTTCGAACTGGACAAGGAATACACCCTGGAACGGAACGATCAGTGGTACGGCTATCGCGACGGAAAGCATAAGGGCCAGTACCAGACCGACGTCATCAAGGTGACTGTGATCTCCGAGCACAAGACCGCGATGATGGCCTTTGAAAAGGGCGAAATTGACGGCATCGGCCTGCAGTCCGAGGATATGGACAAGTACGGCACTTCCCAGTACGTCAAGTACGGCCCCAACAACGGCTACACCACCAAGCTGACCTTCAACACCAACTATGACAAGCTGAAGGAACGCGGAACCAACAGCCAGGTGCTGGTGATCGACGAGTTCCGTCAGGCGTTTGCCTACTGCTATGACCGGAAAGAATTTGCCACCGCCTATACCGCGGCCGGCACCGCCGGTTTCGGCCTGATCAACGAGCTGTACTGCTACAATCCCTTCACCGGCGCCTACTATCGTCAGAATGACTTTGCCAAGGCCGGCCTGCTGAAGGTGTTCGACGTGAAGTACGGCGAGGGCGAAGACTACGCGACGCTGGACGAAGCGTACGAAGCCATGACCGGCTACGATATGCCCAAGGCGCAGGCGCTGATGAAGGTTGCCTACGACAAGGCGGTTGAAGCCAAGGTCTATGACGGCGAGAGCCCCATCGACATCGAATTCCGCGTGTATCAGAGCGACGAGCTGTACGTCAAGATGTTCACCTATCTGAATGAGCATCTGCAGGAAGCCTGCAAAGGCAGCGGCTTTGAGGGCAAGGTTTCCCTGAAGATGACCGTGGACGCGGACTACTACAACACCAACTACTCCGGTGGCGCGGACATGATCTTCACCACCTGGGGCGGCGCGACCATGAGCCCGTTCACCATCCTGTACGAATGCTACTGCGACGCCAGCGACGGCAGCGGCCAGCAGATGGAATACGGCTACGACACTTCCAAGATCACCGTGAAGTTCGTCGTGGACGGCAAGGAAATCAGCGACACCCTGCAGAACTGGGCGCTGTGGGCGGACGCCAGCGCTCCCGTGGAATCCATCAACGCGGAGCTGGGCAAGTTCACCGATTATGATTACGACACCCGCTGCGCGTTCTACGCTCAGCTGGAAGCCGCTTTCCTGAACTGGTATCCCACCACGGCTGTGTACTATCGGAATTCCGCTTCCATGGACAGCCAGAAGGTACAGTCCGGCTCCGACACCTATGTGACGCTGGTCGGCTTCGGCGGCATCCAGTTCATGACCTACAACTATGACGACGCGGCCTGGGCGGAATACATCGCCAACAACGAACTGGTGTATTAATTTCCGGCTGCAGCATCAGCGGTAAAAAAGGTCTCGCGGGCACGGGGATCCCCGTGCCCGCTTTCCGCTATTTCTTTCGGGCAGGTGAAAACAGCAGCCGGCAGGCAATCCGGCTGTTGTTCTGGCCGGCCGGAGAGACGTTAAATCCCCGGTACCGCAGAATCCGAAAAACGGAGGAGATTCAATGGGCAAATACATAACCAAGCGCATCCTGCTCATGTTTTTGACCATGTTTGTTATCATGACCATGAGCTTTATTCTGATCAAGCTGCTGCCGTTGCCGGCGGTGCGCGAGATGGGGCGTGACGTGAATCTGATCCTGGCCAAACGGGAGAAAATGGGATACAACAAACCGATTCTGGTGCAGTACTATCTGTTTCTGAAAAACATCCTCACGGAATGGGACTGGGGCGTCGGAGAGCAGATGTACGAAGGGCTGAGCGTCTGGAGCATTATGATGCAGAAGCTGCCGTATACGGTGCTGGTGAACCTGTATTCCATCCTGCTGGCGATTCCGCTGGGGCTGAGTTTCGGCATTTATGCCGCCCTGAAGAAGAACAAGTGGCAGGATCATATGATTTCCACCCTGGTCATGGTGTTCTATTCCGTGCCCAGTTATGTGTATGCCTTCCTGATTCAGTATTTCCTGTGTTTCCGGCTGGGATGGTTCCCGCTGCAGATGGAATCCATGGGCAAGGCAGGCTCCCTGTTCAGCTGGCGGATGTTCAGCTCCATGCTTCCGGCGATCTTTTCGCTGGCCTTCGGCACGGTGGCCGGGCTGACCCGGTATACCCGGGCGGAGCTGAGCGAAGTGCTGACCGGCGACTATATGCTGCTGGCCAGGACGAAAGGCCTGACCAAGGCGCAGGCGATTTCCCGGCATGCCCTGCGCAATGCCATGGTGGTCATTTTTCCGATGATTATGGGCGAGTTTATCGGGATTCTGGGCGGCTCGCTGATCATTGAGAGCATTTTCGGTATTCCCGGCGTCGGCAGTCTGTATATTACCTCGATCAACGTCCGGGACTACAATTTCTTCATGGCGATGAGCATGTTCTACACCTTCATCGGGCTGGCATCCGGCATCGTCAACGATATCAGCTACGGGTTGATTGATCCGAGAATCAGAATGGGGTCGAAAAAATGATGAATGAACAGCGTATTCCGGAGATTCCGGCGGAAAAATTCAGGTTTATCCAGCAGAACGAGAAAATCCATGACGAGCGGATCAAAACGAAGCCCATCGGGTATTTCAAGGACGCGTGGCTCCGCTTCGTGCGGAACAAGAGCGCTGTGGTGGCCTTCGCGCTGATCGTGGTGCTGGTGCTTTTTGCTGTGATCGTGCCCTTTTTGAGCCAATACGACGTGTCCTTCCGTTCCGGATATTACAAGACGATGACGCCCAGGAACCGGTGGTTTGCGGGAACGGGCTTCTGGGACGGCAGCAAGCAGGAGAACCTGAACGCGGACACCTATAACGCGATCCGGGCCATCGGTACGGAAACCGGCCGGGACGTGATCATACGGGAAAACCGTGTGTATACCGACGCGAAGGGCGTGGAATACCACGATGTCCGGGTGGACAGCTATTATCGGGTGGGCTTTGCCTACGTGAATATGACGCCGGAAGAATACCAGGCGCTGCAGACCTATCAGAACGAAACGAACACGCAGGTGATCTATCCGCTCTCCAAAACCTACAATGTGGACTTCCTGCAGGGAAATGCCGGGGCGAACTACTGGTACAAACTGAAGAATGAAGCGACGACCTCCACAGGCTTTCCGGAGCTGGATGAAAACGGGGAGCTGATTCCCAACTATCTGACGGCTTCCGATCCGAACCGCGCCGGGTATGACAGCCTTCGGGTCTCCTGGGATGACGGCGGCGAGGACGGGAACACATGGCTGGTGTATGCGCAGAAAAACCAGTCCGGCTATCGGGTCCGGGTAGATTATTACGAGTATTTCCGCTATATCTACGGCCAGGAGCCCTGCTTCCTGTTCGGCACCAACGGCTACGGCCAGGACATGCTGACCTGCATGGCAGCCGGCGCGCGGCTGAGCTTTCTGCTGGCGATCTCTGTTTCCGCCATCAACTTCCTCATCGGCGGGATCTACGGCGCCATCGAAGGATACTACGGCGGCGCGGTGGACCTGGTGATGGAGCGTATTTCGGACTTGCTGTATGACGTGCCCTTCATGGTGGTGGCTACCCTGTTCCAGCTGCACCTGGCGCAGAAGGTGGGCGTGCTGCCCAGCCTGCTGTTTGCCTATGTGCTCACAGGATGGGTCGGCATGGCCGCCCGGGTCCGGATGCAGTTCTACCGCTTCAAGGGCCACGAGTATGTGCTGGCGGCACGGACCCTGGGCGCAAGCGACCGACGGTTGATTTTCAAGCACATTTATCCCAATTCCCTGGGCACCATCATCACCGGGTCAGTGCTTGCGATCCCAGGGGTGATCTTCTCCGAATCCATGCTGAGTTATCTGCACATTATCAATCTGGAAACCTCATCCCTGACCTCGATCGGTACCTTACTGGCCGGCGGACAGGGGTATCTGAGCACCTATCCGCATATCATCTTTTTCCCGGCGCTGTTCATCTCCATCCTGGAGATTTCATTCAATCTGTTCGGGAACGGTTTGCGGGATGCGTTCAATCCTTCCCTGAGAGGAGCGGAAGACTGAGATGGCTAAGAAGCTGGAGGTCAGGAATCTGACGATTTCCTTCCGGACCAACAACGGTGCTGTTCGCGCGGTCCGGGATGTATCCTTTGATCTGAACGAAGGAGAGACGCTGGCCATTGCGGGCGAGAGCGGCAGCGGAAAATCAGTCACCACCCGTGCGGTGATGGGCATTCTGGCCGGCAACGCCATGGTGGAGGACGGCGAGATCATCTATGACGGGAAAGATCTGCTGAAAATTCCCGAAGAGGATTTCCATACGCTGCGCGGCCATAAACTGAGCATGGTATTCCAGGATCCGCTGAGCGCCCTGAACCCGATCATGCGTATCGGGAAGCAGCTGACCGAGGCCATGCTGCTGAACAACAAGGAGCGCCGGGAGGACGGCCGGAAGCGCTTCAACCAGATGCTGGGCGAGCTGGAAAAGAATATGACGGCCGCAGGCGTGGGGAATGCTGGCGCCCGGTGCAGGGAACTGGACGCGTTTACTTCCGCCGGCGTGAAGCTGGAGAATGCCTGGCAGAACGCGAAGGAAAGCGCTATCGGAATGCTGGATGCCCTGGAGGAAGCGGAGCTGGCTCTGCTGGAGAAGAATGAGAAGAGCGTCCGTGAGATCTGCACGCGGATGGCACGGCTGGCGCCTGCGGTCCAGGATCCCTGGCTGATCAGCAAGGAGGACGCTGATTTTAACGCGGTTACGGAAGAAATCGCGTCCATGGGTAAACGGTTTACGATGGAAAAGGAGCCGGAGCTCCGCGCCGTGATGGAGCACCTGAAGAACCGGTTGCATGAAGCGACGGACCCGGAGAAACCGCAGCCCAACTTTTTCCGGATCGGGTATCTGGTTTCCCACGGAGAAACCCCCGATCCTGCGAAGGAAAGCGTGGAAGATATCAATGCGCGGGGCCTGACGGCGCTGAACGACGGATTCATGCGCGACTTCCTGGCGGACACGGAAAAAGCGCTTGCCCATTCCGCGGCGGAAGCGGAAAAGACCCGGGCCCGGGCTGTCGACGTGCTCCGGGAAGAGCTGCCTGTGTTTACCGCGGAAAAGCTGGAAGCCGGAAAATGCCGGGCCGCGGCGAAGCGCGCAGCCGATGCTGTGGAACAGGCGATCGACCGCCTGAGCCTGGATAAGGACAACCGGGCGTATGTGTTCCGCAGCAGCATGCAATCCTACATCAACCGTTATTTTTACGGCCTGAAGCATAATCCGAAGGAGCAGAGACGCTTTGACCGGGAAACCGAAAAGTTTAACCGGGAGACGGCGAAGGGGAAATTTGTGCCTTCCGTGGTGCCGCTGAATCTGGTGGATCTGGAGAAAACCCGGGCGAATCTGACCAATACCATGACGGCGATGATCGATCATTTCAGCCGGCAGGAGACCGGGACTGCGGATCGCGGTGCACAGGCTGTGCGGCTGATCGACTATCTGAAGGACCGCTCCTCCGAATATGCCTACAAGCTGAGCAAGAGCATGGCGAAGCACCGGGCCATCGAGCTGATGAAGGAAGTCGGCATTCCGGAGCCGCAGCGGCGGTATCATCAGTATCCCTTTGAATTCTCCGGCGGCATGCGGCAGCGTATCGTTATCGCGATTGCCCTGTCCGCCAATCCGGACATTCTGATCTGCGACGAGCCCACAACCGCCCTGGACGTGACGATTCAGGCGCAGATTCTGGAGCTGATCAACCGGCTGAAGAAAGAGCGGAAACTCTCCGTCATCTTTATTACCCATGATCTGGGCGTCGTAGCCAACATGGCGGACCGGATTGCGATCATGTACGCCGGTAAAATTGTGGAATACGGCACGGCGGACGACGTATTCTATGATCCGCGGCATCCGTATACCTGGGCACTGCTGGCGTCCATGCCCGATCTGGAAACCAGGGAGAAGCTGGAAGCCATTCCCGGTACGCCTCCGAACATGATTCTGCCGCCGAAGGGAGACGCCTTTGCCGCGCGGAACCGTTATGCTATGGAAATTGACCTGGAAGAGCAGCCGCCCATGTTCCGGATCAGTGAGACGCATCAGGCAGCGACCTGGCTGCTGCATCCGGACGCGCCGAAGGTGGATCCGCCGGTCAGCGTGACGGAACGGATCAAACGCATGAAGAAACGGGAAATGGAAGCCGCGGAGAAAGGAGGCGCTGAAGCATGAAAGCGATTCATCGCGCCTCATATATCGTGAAAGCTGTCGGGATCGTCCTGGTTCTGGTGGCGCTGGTGCTGGGGCTGTACGCCCTGATTAACACGGGTGCCGCCCGGGAAACGCTGGATCAGGGAATGACCCGTTTCGGCGCGGAGGGAAAATGGACGGATTTCTTCTCCTTTGACCGGTATTTCTTCCGCGCTCTGAGCCGCTCCGCGAAAAACCGCGGGGAGAAGGATGACGTGCGCATCGCCGCCATCTCTTCCGACTTTGCCGGCTGGTTCAACAGAATGGAGGACGCTGTCCGCGGGCAGGAAGCGGAAGTGAAGCGGAGCGCTGCGGCCTGGCTGGCGCAGCAGAGCCCGGAATCTCTGGGATTCAGCGCTATGGACGAGCAGCAGGAGAACCGGGAACTGCGGGAAATCTTTGAATACGTCGACGGGCTGGCAGCCACCCCCAAAAAAGGGAAGCTGGCATCCCTGAAAGCCGCGTCCCTGGAGCCCTATTTTCAGGAGTATTACGCGGCGTTCGCCGGGGAACAGGGCGAGAACGCGGGAACCTGGTATGAGTTTATGAGCGCGGTCCGCCGCATGCTGGAGGAAACCGCCGCCCAGGGAACGGCTGTGAAGGATGTAAAGGCCTGGATGCAGGAATCGTTCACACCGGAAGCGTATCAACAGGCGCTGGAAGCGGTGCGGAACGAGGAAAAAACCGAAAGCGCGGAGAGCTTCTCCGGCGCGCTGAGCGCACTGTACGGGGAGCAGGCGGAGACGGCCGATTTCCTCGCTTTTCTGGAGCAGGCTGCGGAAACACTGAAGACCCGCTATCCGAATGACGATCTGGGCGGGGAAAGCACGGCGACCCTGCTGGCGATCGGGCTGAAAGATTTACTGAGCCCCGGAGCGAATTTTGACGGCAGCTACGGCGCGGTAGCGGACAAAATCCGTACACTGGCGGCTTCCGAAGGTGAATTTACAGCCGTGTTTGAGGAACGCGCGGAGGGAGAAGCTGTCAATGCCACGGCGAAAACCGTGAATCTGCTTCCGGCCCTCCGGAAATGGGAAAACAGTTATCTGGCTCAGATTATCGCCGAGGCGGACAACCGGAAGGATATCCCGCCTGCAGGTGATTTCTGGAAAGTTGTTTCCCTGTGGGTACGGATGCTGCTGGCCGGCATTGCCCTGATCCTGCTTTCTCACCTGATGCGGTGGCTGCTGACCCGCTATCTCCTGTCCAGGCGGTTGAAGGCCGGTATCCAGGAGGATCCGGACGTGCTTCTTCGGGTGGAACACCTGAAGCAGTATTTCATGAGCGGCGCCGGCGTGACAAAAGCGGTGGACGACATCAGCTTTTTCATCAAAAAGGGTGAAGTGTTCGGCCTGGTGGGAGAAAGCGGATGCGGAAAGACAACCACCGGACGTACGATTATCAACCTGTATGACCCGACGGAGGGAGACGTTTATTTCGATGGGCTGAAGATTTCCTCCACACAGAAAGGCCTTCCCGTGCTGAAGGCGCAGCTGCGGATGAACGCGCAGGAGGCTATCAACGCCGCCCGGAAGGCCGGGGACCGCAAGGAAATGCGCCGGCTGAAAAAGGAGCTGAAGGAAAAGCTCCGGGAGGCGGAGGATAAGGCGTTAGCCAGTTTCGTTGAAAAAAGCAAGTGTGTGCAGTTTTACCGGGAGAAGCGGCTGAAGGAGCTGAAGGAAGCCTATGAGGCGGACATGCAGACGCTGACCGGAGAAGCGGCGGAAGCGAGAACCCGCCGGTACGAAACGGAACGGAAGGTCGCCGCGAAGGACAACGTGATGACCCGGATGCAGATGATCTTCCAGGATCCCATCGCGTCCATCAATCCGCGGATGACCGTGCGCGAAATCATCGCGGAGGGCCTGATTATCCGCGGCGTAAAGGACAAGGAATACATCAACCAGAAGGTCTATGAAATGCTGGAGCTGGTCGGCCTGGTGCGGGAGCACGCGGACCGGTATCCCCATGAGTTTTCCGGCGGACAGCGGCAGCGCATCGGCATCGCCCGGGCGATTATCATGGAACCTGATCTGATTATCGCGGACGAACCGATTTCCGCGCTGGACGTTTCCATTCAGGCGCAGGTGATCAATCTGCTGAACGATCTGCGGGAACGGATGGGCCTGACGATTATGTTCATCGCGCATAACCTGAGCGTGGTGAAGTATTTCTCCGACCGGATCGCCGTAATGTACTACGGCCACATTGTGGAGCTGGCGACTTCGGACGAGCTGTTTGCCCATCCCCTGCATCCGTATACCAAATCGCTGCTGAGCGCGATTCCCTATCCGGATCCGCATTATGAAAAGAACCGGAAGCGGGTGGAATATGTACCGGCCAGGGCGCATGATTATTCGACGGATAAGCCGTCCCTCCGTGAGATTTCACCCGGGCATTATGTGCATTGCAACGACGCGGAGTTTGAGGCGTATCTGAAGGAGCTGGGCCGTTAATGGGCGGAGGAAGAAGGATCGTGCTGCCGGTGATCGTCGGGCTGGTTCTGACCTTGGCGATCCTGATGATCGGCGGCGTTCCGGAGGCCGGGACGGAAGCGTTCTGGAAAAAACTCTGCGACGCCTTTACGGTTCCCGGCATTCTGCTGACCGGCACGGGCCTTCTTTCCCTGGTGTCCGACCAGGGCGCTTTTGACGGGATCGCGTTTCCGGTCCGCAAAGTCCTCGGACTGTTTTTCAGCGAAGAAAAAAGGGCCGCCATGCCGAAAACCTATTTTGATTATGTCGCGGCCCGGCAGAAGCGCGGCGCAAAAAAGCCGCGCGGAACGCTGTTCACCGGTCTGGCGTTTCTGGCCGCTGCCGGGATCACCCTTGTGATCTATCTGACCCGTTATCCCCTGTAAAACCATGAAAAAAGCGAATCCGGCTGCCGGATTCGCTTTTTCATCATCCTTCGGATGTTTTCAGTCTTTCTTCTTCCAGATACCGGTCCAGGGCGTCTTCCACGGAGGGCATCGGCGCGAAGCCGCGGGCGGCCAGGAGAGATCCGTCCAGCCGGGAGTTGAGGGGCCGGCGGGCGGCGGCGGGATATTCGGAGGAGGGGACGGGAATCACCCGGCAGGGGAGCCCGGCTTTCCGCATGATCATATCGGCAAAATCCGCCCATGAGAGGAATCCCTCGTTGCGGACATGATAGATGCCGTACTTTTCGGTGGCGATCACGTCACAGATGACCCGGGCAAGATCCCAGGAATAGGTGGGGGAGCCGATCTGGTCGTCCACCACGCGGACTTCGGATTTCTCAGCACCCAGCCGCAGCATGGTGCGCACGAAATTCCGGCCGTGTACGCCGAAGATCCAGCTGCTGCGCAGGATGAAAAAGCGGGTCATCAGCGCGCGGACCGCATCCTCGCCCTGCAGCTTGGACAGGCCGTAGACATTGCAGGGGCAGGGGGTATCCTCCACTTTCCAGGGCGCCTCCCCGGTGCCGGGGAAAACATAGTCCGTGGAGATATACAGCAGCGCGGCGTCGATGCTCAGCGCGGCCCGGACCAGATTCAGGGTGCCGACTCCGTTGACGGCGCAGCAAACCTCCGGCTGGGATTCCGCCCCGTCCACATTGGTCCAGGCAGCGCAGTGCACGATGACATCCGGATTGTATTCCGTGACAGCCTGAAGCACGGCAGCTCCGTCTGTCAGGCTGAAATCGTCCACGTCCACTCCCAGGCATTCCACGCGGCGCACGCGCAGCCAACGGAGAACGTCATAGCCCAGCTGCCCGGCAGCTCCGGTAACCAGAACCTTCATGGCGGATCTTCCTTCCTCTTGTTCCGCAAACCCGTGATGCAACAGAATCAGGGAGCAAGCGTCGTTTATTCCACAAACTCGTGATAGATTGCCTGAATGGTCGCCTCGAAATCGTCGTCATCCACGCCGACGATGATGCTCAGCTCGCTGGAGCCCTGGTCGATCATGCGCACGTTGATGCGGGCCCGGCTCATGGCGGAGAAGAGGCGGGCGGCGGTGCCGCAGTTATGCACCATGCCGCGGCCTACCGTGGCGATGATGGACAGATGATCGGCGACGGTCACGGAGCCGCTTTCCGCCACCAGGGCCCGGATTTTCTCCAGAACCGCTTCCTGGTGCGGGGCGAGGGCTTCGCTGGCCACCACAACGCACATACTGTCGATCCCGGTGGGCATATGCTCGAAGGAAATCCCGGCGTCTTCCAGCACGGACAGCACCTTCCGGCCGAAGCCCACTTCGCTGTTCATCATGCTCTTCTCGATGCTGATGACGCTGTAGCCCTTCCGGCCGGTAATCCCGGTGATGGTCGGCACGGAAATCTCCTGTGGAGCGCTTTTGCTGATCATGGTGCCGGGATGATAGGGCTTGTTCGTATTGCGGATATTGGTGGGGATGCCGGACCGGTGCACCGGGAACATGGCATCCTCATGCAGGACGGAAGCGCCCATATGGCTCAGTTCCCGCAGCTCGTTATAGGTGATGGAGGAAATTTCCGCGGGCCTCTCGATGATGCGCGGATCGGCCATCAGGAAGCCGGGAACGTCCGTCCAGTTTTCATACACATCGGCGTTCACGGCCCGGGCGACCAGGGCGCCGGTGATATCGCTGCCGCCCCGGGAGAAGGTGCGGACTTCGCCGTTCTCCAAAGCGCCGTAAAAACCGGGAATAACGGAGGAAACCCCGTCCGCCAGCAGCGAAGAGAGCTTCTCCTGGGTTTTCGCGTCGTCCAGCGATCCGTCATCCCGGAAGACGATACCGTCCGCCGCGTCCACAAACCGCCAGCCGAGATAATCCGCGATCAGCAGGCCGCAGAGATATTCCCCGCGGCTGGCGCACCAGTCCCGCCCCTTTCCTTCTGCGATGCCGCGGCGCACTTCGGCGAGATGGTCAGCCACAGGCAGGCGCAGATGCAGCCCACGGGCGATATCCACGTAGCGTTCCTCAATGCTGGCAAATTCCGCGTCAAAGGATTTGCCTTCCGAGGCCAGGGCATGGCACCGGTATAACAGGTCTGTCACTTTATCGTCCCCGGAAAAGCGTTTTCCGGGCGCACTGGGAACCAAGTACCGGCGGGCGGGAACCAGATCCAGAATACTGCGGACTTTGCGGAACTGTTCGTCACTGGCCAGAGAACTGCCGCCGAATTTGGTCACAATACAGTTAAGCACGAAAGCACCTCCAAAAAGAATCACATCAACCCTTATTCTACCGCCTCACTGCCTTTTGTGTCAAGAAATTCATATATTCTTTCACTTTGCCCGGGTGATTGTGAGTACGGTGATTTCGATGGCTCCGGCCTGCCGCAGGGCATCGATGCAGCGGGAGGCGGTGGTGCCGGTGGTGAGCACGTCGTCCACCAGCAGCACGGGAAAGGAAACGGGTTCCGCCGGGACGAAGGCGTTCTGCAGATTCCGGACGCGCGCCTCCCGGTGAAGGCTGGCCTGGGTGCGGACCCGGCCTTCCTCCCGGCGCCGCAGCAGAGGACGGGCGGTGAGGCCCAGCCGCCGCGCGGCGGACTCCGCCAGCAGGCGGCCGTGATCCAGGCAGCGCTCCCGGAGACGCCGGGCGGGCATGGGCACCCAGGTGACCACCGTTTCCGGCGGGAAGGAAAGGAAGACGGGTACCGGTTCCATGGCGGCGGTCAGCTCGTCCGCCAGACAGGCTTCCGCCTGATGCTTGAGCCGGATTACCAGGCGGCGGGCGATCCCCTCATGGGGACGGAGGGAATAGGCACGGACGCCGCTGACATCCCGCCAGTCCCAGGCAAAGGCGGCGCTGCCGTATCGCAGCTCCTCCCGGCAGCGGGAGCAGAGGCAGCCGGCGTCGGAGACGCAGCCGCAGCCCCGGCAGAGGGCTGCTTCGGGATACACCACGTCCAGCAGAAAGTTCTTCGCGTCCAGGAGCTTTTTCCGTACTTCGGAGTTCATGGAACCAGCTCCGCCGTTTCCCGCAGCCGCTGCGCCAGGCGCGTGTTGCGGCGGGTGACATGATCGTTTTCCACCATACGGCGGATGATCTCCTCGCTGCCGACGAGGACAACCATCTGACGGGCGCGGGTCAGCGCGGTGTAGAGCAGATTGCGGGTCAGGAGCATGGGCGGGCCGCTGACGACGGGCATCACCACCACGGGGAATTCGCTGCCCTGGGATTTGTGCACGGAGAGGCAGTAAGCCAGTTCCAGGTTCTCCAGGGCGGCGGATTCATAGATCACTTCCCGGTCCTCTTCAAACCGGACCGTGAGGGAGTGATCCACGGGATCCACATCCGTAACAAAGCCCACGTCGCCGTTGAAGACTCCGGCGCCTTCTTCGGTTCCCGCCGGGGTTTCCCGGAACCAGGGAAGCTGATAATCGTTCCGGGTCTGAATGACCTTGTCCCCCCGGCGGAAGACGGTGTCGCCCCATGTGATTTCCGGAGTGTGCGGGCGGGGCGGATTCAGCAGGGACTGGAGCAGCGGATTCAGGGCATTGACGCCGCAGTCTCCCTTACGGGTCGGGGAGAGCACCTGGATGTTCCGGACGGAGCAGTCGAAGGCGTCCTTTTTCGGATAGCGCAGAAAGGAGGGCAGACGCTCTGTGACCAGCGCGGCAATGGCGGAGGCAGTCTCGGAAAAGGTGGACTTGCGCTCAAAGAAGAAATCCGTGTTCTTTTCGTTGAGCAGAGGCATCTCCCCGTGGTTGATCCGGTGGGCGTTGACCACGATGCGGCTGGTTTCGCTCTGGCGGAAAATATCCGTGAGCCGGATGCAGGGAACCTCCCTGCTGTCCAGAATATCACCCAGCACGTTGCCGGGCCCCACGCTGGGCAGCTGATCCGCGTCTCCCACGAGGATCAGGCGGGTACCGGGTTCCACGGCCCGGAGCAAAGCCTGCATCAGCGTCAGATCGATCATGGAGGCTTCGTCCACGATGAGGCAGTCCGCGTCCAGCGGGTTTTCCTCTCCCCGGGCGAAGCGGCCTTCCTCTCCGCCGTACTCCAGCAGCCGGTGGATGGTTTTGCTCTCCGCGCCGGTGGCTTCCGTCATGCGCCGGGCGGCCCGGCCGGTGGGAGCGCAGAGCGCGGTTTCATGATCGGCGGACAGCAGATCCAGAATACAGTTGATGATGGTGGTTTTGCCGGTGCCGGGCCCCCCGGTGATGACAAAGACCCCGTTGGCCAGGGCCTCCAGGATTGCGCGGCGCTGGGTGGGGGAGAAGGAAATGCCGTTGCGCCGCTCGAAGGCGGTTACAGCCCGGGACGCGCCGGGAAACTGATTCGGTACGGCGGACAGCATCAGCTGGCGCAGGCGGAGGGCGACCTCCTGCTCCGCGCGGCGATAGTATGGCAGCCAGATAATCCGGGTGTCCCCGTCGATCTCCGCGTCCAGGTCCCGGGCGATCAGCAGCGCTTTCAGATGCTCCGCGCAAAGCCTGGAATCCACCTGCAGCAGGGAGGCCGCGGCGGCGCACAGGTCTTCCTCCGGCATATACAGATGGCCGGCGGAGGAGGCGTATTCCCGCAGCAGATATTTCAGGGCGCAGCGGATGCGGTTGGCGCTGTCCGGTGGGACGCCCAGGGCGATGCCGATGTGGTCCGCGGTTTTAAAGCCCACGCCCTCCAGGTCGTCGCAGAGTTGGTAGGGATCCTCGCGGACCACTTCCTGCGCCCGGTCGCCGTAGTATTTACTGATCCGGACAGCCAGGGTGGGAGGAATGCCGTAGGACTGGAGAAAGATCATGGCCTGGCGGGCAGCCTGCTGCTCCTGAAAGCTTTCGGCGATCATGGCGCCGCGCTTTTTCCCGATGCCGGGGATTTCCTGCAGACGCTCCGGATGTTCTGAAAGCACGGAGAGGGTATCCTCTCCGAAATGGGCGACGATCAGGGCGGCGGTGGAGGAGCGTACTCCGCGGATGAGGCCGCTGGCCAGATAGCGCTCGATACCCAGAAGGGAAGTGGGAGTCTGGATTTCCCAGGCAGTGCAGCGGAACTGGCGGCCGTAGGTTTTATGCTCCGTCCATTCGCCGGTGAAGA
This sequence comes from uncultured Clostridia bacterium, assembly GCA_946413245.1. Taxonomy (GTDB): domain Bacteria; phylum Bacillota; class Clostridia; order Christensenellales; family Aristaeellaceae; genus Aristaeella. Next base: position 53,172 of record CAMKJS010000004.1, on the reverse strand, counting down.
CGACCTGCTCGCCGGGGGCCAGGTCCGGCAGAGTACCGACCACCATGACCTCGGTCCGGCCGGCGCGGACGGAGACGACGGAATAACCGTTCTCCTCGTTTCGGAAAACGGTTCTCAGGACTCCGGCTTCCAGTTTCTCCATTTTTATACCTTTCGATAACAAATCACATTATTGTATCGACAGCCCTGTGTCGGGATTCATCTTAACATAAATTTCAGGGATTGTCATTAAGAGAAGGGTTTGGTATAATCCATTCTGTATACTTGTGTATACACTTTGACGCCTGACGACGGTTTGAGGAGGGGCAGAAATGGACTTTTTAAAGACCCTGCTGATTTATATGGCGACCACGCTGGCCATTGCCGTGCAGAGCACGTCCACCCCGGCGGTGACGCCGGATCCGACGCCTTCAGCGCCTCCGCAGGCAGTTGTATCCGCTGAAACGATTCCGGGGGTGACACCCGGGCCGGAAACGACGCCCGGGGCAGAGGCGGGAGCGACCCCTGAACCTACGGAGGTCGTGACGCCCGCGCCGGTGCCGGCTATTACTCCGAACCGGGCGTATCATAACCTGGCCGTCGGGGCAAAAGGCGCTGACGTCCGGAAGCTGCAGGAAAAGCTGATTGAGCTCGGATATCTGCCCGAAGGCGCCGCGGACGGAGCCTACGGCCGGCAGACGGCCAACGCCGTGCGCCGGTTCCAGTACTATAACGGCCTGACACAGGACGGGGTTGCCGGCCGCGCGACCCAGACTTATCTGTATGAGAATCCGGACGTGATGCCTTATCCGGGCACGGCTACGAAGGCACCGGAAGCTCCCACGGAGGCTCCGACCGAAGTTCCGACAGAAGCTCTGAAGGAAGGACCGACGGTGGCACCCACGGAAGCACCGACGGAGGAGCCTACGGAAGCACCGACAGAGGCCCCGACTGAGGAACCCACGGAAGCGCCGACGGAAGCCCCGACAGAGGAGCCTACGGAAGCACCAACAGAGGTCCCGACGGAGGAACCCACGGAAGCACCGACAGAGGAGCCTACGGAAGCTCCGACAGAGGTACCGACAGAGGTCCCGACGGAGGAACCCACGGATGCCCCGACAGAAGCTCCGACTGAGGAACCCACGGAAGCACCGACAGAAGTACCAACCGAGGAACCCACGGAAGCCCCGACAGAAGCCCCGACTGAGGCGCCCACGGAAGCCCCGACAGAGGTACCAACCGAGGAACCCACGGAAGCCCCGACAGAAGCCCCGACAGAGGTCCCGACGGAGGAACCTACGGAAGCACCGACAGAAGTACCAACCGAGGAACCTACGGAAGCACCGACAGAAGCACCGACTGAGGCGCCCACGGAAGCACCGACAGAAGCCCCCGCTCCGGAACCCGCTGAGATTGAGGAAGAGGTGGATCTGGACGAGGAAGTGGAGGATATAGAGGGCAGCGTCGCAATGAATGACGACGGCGCGCCGATGGAATGGATAGCCCTGGACGACGGCGTCCCGGTATCCCGGACTCCGCGGCTGCAGCGGAAGGGCGGACTGATCCGCGTCAGCCTGGACGATCTGGCAGCCTGCCTGGACAGCTGGGTGCTGACGGATAACGGCAGCGCGCTGGTGCTGGAGGCGAACGGATATGTACTGGCCATCTACAATGAGGATGCCGGCCTGTCCGCTACTGTAGGCGGCGTGGAGATCCCGATGGACGCGGCGGAATTCGGATTTGTGGAAGAGGGGCACTTCATCAGCGCAGACTTCCTGGCCCGGGCGCTGAACGGCACCGCGGAATGGGATGAAGAGGAAAAAACCCTGATGCTGCGGCTCCCGAACAAGGAAACCGCAAACGCCAGCGATTGAAGAATATGGAGGAAAAGCCGTGAAATCTGTTAACATCAAACTCAGCCTGGTGGAAAACGTCAATAAGTTTGTGAATATCGTATCCCGCTATCCTTTCGACATGGATCTGCGGGCGGGCCGCCATGTGGTGGACGCCAAGTCCATCCTGGGGATCTTCTCCCTGGATCTGAGCCGGCCGATTACGCTGGAGATCTACAGCGACCAGTGCGACCAGCTGCTGAAGGAGATTGCTGCTTTTATCGTATCCGAAAACTGATTCGGCCTGTCGGAGTTTTTCTCCGGCAGAGCGGCGCGCCGTTTCCCGGAACAGACCGGGAGGCGGCGCTTCTTTTTTGCCTTGGAAGAAAAAGATCCGCGTCTCGCGGAGGAGTCGGAAGCCTTTTCTGTGAACATTAGAGTGGTTTATACCAGCCAAAAAACTGAAAAACACGAACAAAAAGCAAAAAAGAGCTTTGCAATATTCGGAAAAATGTGATAGAATACCGGGCAATGGGGTTTCCCGGAACACGAGGAAGGCAGGAGAGTACCGATGGAAAAGATTCGCCGGAACGAGCGCATGAGCGCGATGATGCGCCATCTTTCGGCTCATCCGAACCGCATTTTTACCCTGAACAGCTTCTGTGAGATGTTCGGTTCGGCTAAATCCACCATGAGCGAGGATATCGATCTGCTGCGGGAGACGGCCGAGATGTTTTCCCTGGGAAGTATCGAAACCGTGACAGGCGCGGCCGGCGGTGTGCGGTATCGCCCGGTGGTTTCGCCGGAAGCAGCCCGGAAGATCATCTCGGAGCTGTGCGCGGAGCTGAGCGGTAGCGAACGGGTGCTGCCAGGCGGATTTCTGTACTATTCCGACATTCTGAGCATGCCGGATACGGTAAACCGCATGGGAGAGATTCTGGCGACAGTGTATTACGACCGGGAGCCGGATTTCGTGCTGACGATGGAAACCAAGGGCATCCCGGTGGCGTTCGCCACGGCCAACGCGCTGGGAGTTCCGCTGGTGATCGCCCGGCATTCCTCCAAGGTGTACGAGGGCTCCGCGGTGAACATCAACTATGTTTCCGGGTCCGGGAGCATTGAGACCATGAGCCTGAGCCGCCGCGCGGTGAAGGAGAACCAGAAGGCCCTGATCGTGGACGATTTCCTGAAGGGCGGCGGAACAGCCCGGGGAATGGTGGAGCTGATGCGGGAGTTCAACGTCAGCGTGATCGGGACGGCGTTTGTGATGGCCACTGCGGAGCCGGAGAAAAAGCGGATTTCCGGGGCCAGGGCGCTGATGACCCTGAAGATCAGGGAAGGGGAGCCCGCGGAGGCGGTCGTTACGCCCGCGGACTGGCTGTAATCATTTCAGGACGGTTTTTTGCCGTCCTCATTTTTTGCGCATTTTTTGCGGGAATTGCCAAGCAGGGGCGGGTTGTGGTAAAATAAAAAGTCAGAATTCGGGAGAGGGGAGGAGACCGCGTGTACGACCTGACACCGCCCACGCCGCCAGGCGCGCCGGCACCGCCGGAGAACAAACGGATGAGCGTGCCGCAGATCATGCTGATCGTGCTGGTGTTCGCGTTCGTGGCGTGGTATGTGATCACGACCCTGGCCCCGGAGACTTCCCCCTACGCCACCGTCATGGCGGGCACCATCGGCAACCGGTACAACGGGGACTGCCTGATTGTACGGGATGAAACCCCGTATGACGCGGAGGGCGTGACCAGTATCTCCTATGTAGCGGAAGAAGGCAGCACGGTGTACCGCGGCAGCGCGATCTGCAACGTATACTCCTCCGGCTTCAGCACCCGCGAGATGACCACGCTGCAGGATTACCGGAACCAGATCAAGGAATACCAGATCAAGCTGCTGAGCAACGAGGTGAAAACGGACGCCCAGATGGAAAAGCTGGAGTCCGAGGTACTGACCAGGGCCCGAGAGGTTCGCGAAATTGTCGGCGGAACCCGGGGCAATATGAATAATCAGGAGAAGCTGCTGCATGCGGCGATTCAGAACCGGCAGAGCTACCTGAAACAGAAATACGGGAACGATCAGCGGATGACCCGGCTCTATGACGACGAGCAGAGCCAGCTGCAGCGCATCAGCAGCTGGACGAAGCAATACGCCGCCATGAGCGAGGGGATTATCAGCTTCTACAGCGACGGATACGAATACGGGCTGACCGTGAACAATTACGGTGACTTCTCACCGGCGGAAGTACGGTCCATGATCAACGGAAACAAGCCCGCGCAGAATGCGCTGCAGAAGGGCAAAACCACGATCTACCGTACCATCCGGGAGGGGATCTGGTACGTGCTGATGGTCATCCGGGACAGCAATCTGAACCCGACGGAAGGCGCGGTATACGAGCTGAGGCTGGAGAACTTCAAGGATACCACGGTGCGTGCGACGGTCATCAATTTCACCCGGGCCGGCGGCGAGCTGGTGGTCCGGATGCGGGTGGAAGATTCGGTGCGACCGGTGCTGTATATCCGTACCTGTACGGGCGTGCTGGGGGACAGCGTCACCTCTCTGATGGTGCCGCAGAAAGCGATCTACTACCAGGACAACATGCCCGGGGTGGTGATCAAGGACGGGGAATACGAGTTCTTTATCCCGGTCAACATTATAGAGCAGCGGGAAGGGATGACATACATCACCTCGATCCAGCCGGGTGTGCTGCACGAGGGGCAGACGGTAAGGCTGTTCTGAGGCACTGCTGCACCAGACGAACGGGAAGCAGGAACGGAAAATGCAAACGCAGGGGAGCATGATTCAGTTGACAGAGGAAATCCTGAAGGAACGTGTGGAGAATATACAGCGGGAACTGCGGGAAGCCTCGGAAGGGCGGTACCCCGCGCCGCGGCTGATCGCGGTGACGAAGACGCATTCCGCGGAGGAAATTCTGCCTCTGCGGGCCGCGGGGGTTACGGAGATCGGTGAAAACCGGGTGCAGGAGCTGCTGGGAAAACTGCCGGATCTGCAAGGCGCGTTTGACGTGCATCTGATCGGGCGGCTGCAGCGGAACAAGGTAAAGCAGATTGTCCGGCACGTGAAGATGATTCAGTCGGTGGACAGCCTGCCCCTGGCGGAGGAGATCTCCAGGCGGGCGGAGGAAGCCGGGCGGCGGCTGCCGGTGCTGGTGGAAATCAGTCCTGCAGGGGAAGAACAGAAGGGCGGCGTACCGAAAGAGGAGACGGAAGCGTTTCTGCGGAACCTGGCCCCGATGCCGGGCCTGCGGGTGCGCGGGCTCATGGCCGTGATGCCGCTGACGGAGGACGAAGCCTGGCTGGATCAGCTGTTCCGGCAGACGCGGGAGCTTTTTGAGCGGATGCGGGACACGGCGATCGATGGAATTGAAATGGAAGAGCTGAGCATGGGCATGTCCGGGGATTACCGGATCGCCGCGCGGCACGGAGCCACCATGGTGCGCATCGGCAGCGCGATTTTCGGGCCGAGAATGTACGTTTAATGATTAGTGGGGAACAAAAGGGATAAAACGCAATCGTTCGGGACCGGGCGGCAGACACGGACCGAACAGTAATGCGGAAAGAGGGAACGGGGAACAATGACGCTCAGGGATTTCAAAGATCGGATGATCAGCCTTTTCGGCAAACCGCAGCTGGAGGGATCCAGCCGGCCGGACGGCGGCACCAGCTGCTATCGGCCCATGCGGAAAAGGAAGCAGGAGGAGCCGGCGGAAGAAAGCGCTCCGGCCATGCAGCAGTCAGAGCCGCAGATTCCCTACGCGCATACAGGGTTTACCGGCATGAATCCGCCTGCCGGATACGGCCAGTCCGCCGGATACTTCCGCCATGAGGAAGAAGCGCCGGCGCAGCAGCCGGCATACGGCGGCGCCTTTGGAAATCCCGGAAATGCCGCGGGCGCCTACGGGTACGGCGCGGACGCCGGCACCGGCTACGGGGGCCGCTTCAGCCCGTCCTACGGCGCCGGAGCCGGAAACGGCTACGGGAACCCTCCGGCTTACGGAAACTCCGGCAGCTGGAGCGCTCCTGCGGCACCGGCCGCGCCGCAGGACAACATCAGCTACATGCCCGGAGTATACGCGCCGGACGCGGGAAACTCCTACACCCATGTAGAGCACATCATGATCATGACGTCTCTGAAAACCTGTTACGAGGCCATTGAATGCATGAAAAACGGAGAGACGCTGATCCTGACGCTGGACGCCATCGCCAACGAGAACGAAGCGCTGCGCTGCCAGGATATGCTGGCGGGCGCCGCCTTTACCCTGGGGTGCAACGTACGGATGCTGAACAGCGCACGGATTGTGCTGATTGCGCCGGAAAGCGTGAAGATTCTGCCGGAACAGGCGCCGGGACGGCCCGGAGCCGTTCCGCCGATGTTCAACGTACCGCAGCCGGCGCCGCAGCCGCAGCAGGAGCCTTCCGCGCCGCTGCGCCGGGAACGGCGGACAGGCCAGCGGACCGCTGAATATGAAGCAGCCCGGCGCGGGCAAAGCCCCTACTATAACCCGTACACCGGGAATATGCCGGCCGCAGCGGGAGATTACAGCCGGTTCGGCGGATATGGGTATTGATCAGAGTGGAGAGTTAAGAGTTGAGAGTGGAGATCGAGGAAACGTCAGCACAGTGTGCTGCTCTGCGAAGCAGAAAGCGCCTCGAGCTCGTTAGTGTGAAACGAGTATTGATGCCGCTTCAAGGCGGTTGTACGACGATTGAGCGAACGTGTAGTTAAGAGTTGGTGAACCAAATCGTTATAGAAAAGGAGTGGAAAGCATGGAACGCATTACCGTGGATCTGATCAGCAGCAAGGAATTCAGCTTTGAAGCCAAGGGCTACAACCGGCAGGAGGTGGACAACTTCCTGGACGACATCTGCGAGGAAATGGAGCGGATGGAGAACGAGATCAAGGACCTGCGCCAGAAGACGACCATGGTGCGTCCGACGCCTGTGCAGGCTCCGGCTCCCGCGCCCGCTCCGGTGAAGAGCGGCGTTTCCGAGGAGGACGAGAAGAGCTTCCGGGAGATCCTGGAGATGGCCAAGCAGGTGAAGGACGAGACGATCCGGAAGGCAAAGGAAGACGCGGAAGCCATCCGCAACCGGGCGGAAACGGAAGCAAAGGAACGGCTGGACGGACTGAGCGAGCAGCGGGAAGCCCTGACGAAAGAAGTGAAGGCGCTGAAGGAAACGGCGGCTGCCTACCGCACGAAGTTCGAGGCGCTGCTGCAGGCACAGCAGGAAGCCCTTGAGAAGGCGGCGGACCTTTTCTGACAACCAGGACGTAACCTTATTCTGACCGGAAAAGGAGCGGATACCCATGTTCGGACGGAGGCCTGACGGAAAAAGAATCAGCAGCATCGATCCGATTGTTCGGATTACGCCGTATCTGATGCCCATGCGCTGTGACGCGCAGGTGTTTCTGGAGCACAAGGCTGATTATGAGATGATGGCGCGCTATATTGCCAGAAAGGCATCCGAGGGCCAGAAGGTGACCTTCATGCAGATCATCGTGGCGGCGTACGTGCGCGGGGTAAGCCAGCATCCGGAGATCAACCGGTTCATCAAGAACAAGCAGTACTTCAGCCGGAACAATCTGTCTGTCGCCTACACGATTCTGAAGGAAATGCAAAACCATGACAGCGAGGAAACCACGGTGCGCGTGCTGTTCGATCCGTCGGACACGCTGTTCGACGTGCGGGACCGCATGAACGCCGCGGTGGAGGAGAGCCGGAACGCGGAATCCGGCACCTTTGTGGATAAGCTGGCCCGCGCTGTGCTGTCTGTGCCCGGGCTGCCTACGCTGATCGTTGCCGTGGTGCGCCTGCTGGACCGCTACGGAATCGCTCCCCGGGTTCTGATGGACGAGCTTCCCTTCTACAGCAGCATGTTTATCACGAACAACGCTTCCATCGGGCTGCACCATGTGTGGCACCATATCTACAACTTCGGCAACGTGAGCATGTTTATCGGCATGGGCAGCGTGCTGAAGGAAGCCGTTACGGACGCGGAAGGCAAGGCGAGAATGAAGCGGTGGCTGCCCGTGGGGATTACGGTGGACGAGCGGGTATGCAGCGGCGCTCATTATGCGGCATTTTTCGCGGACGTGGTACGGATGCTGAACCATCCGGAACTGCTGGAGGTTCCGCCGGAGGAAGTGAAGTACGATCCCGGCGTGGAGTATCATGTAGCAAAAATCAAACAGGCATAAAAACCGGAGCCGGAGGAGAATTCCTCCGGCTCCGGTTTTTATGCTATACAAAGCTCTCGTCCCGGTTGAAGACCGGAATAAAATCCGTGTCCGCCGCGGCGGCCTCCTGAACGAAGCCCGGGAGCTCCAGCGCCAGCATATGATCCCGGACACGGCGATATTCCGCATCGGATACCCTCCGGTTCAGGCCGGGAATTGATACGCCGTTGCATGGGACATACTGCCGCATCAGGCTGACAGGCGTACCCGCGGGCAGCGTATCCCGAATCCAGGTGAGCAGTTTCATGCTTTCTCCGGTGAGCCCCGGCAGAATCAGATGACGAATCAGTACGCCCTTCTCCCAGACGCCGTCGGCATTCGCCCGGGGAGGGCCGGCCTGGCGGCACATTTCCGGCAGAGCCGCGGAAGCCGCCTGAAAGTAATCCGGCGCGGAGGCGCACAGGGCGCTGACGCGGGGAGAAAAGTGTTTCAGATCCGGCAGGTAAACGTCGATGACGCCGTCCAGCAGGCGCAGGGTGTCGACCGTCTCGTAACCGGAGGAATTCCAGACCAGGGGCAGGGGCGGCCGCCAGAGGGAGAGCGCCTCCAGAATCTGCGGCACGAACGGGGTGCCGGTGATCAGGCTGATGGACTGCACGCCAAGATCCGTAAGCCGTTTCAATGCATCGGAAAGGGCCCGGGGGGTAAAGGGACGGCCCGCGTTATGATGCGAGATCTCTCCGTTCTGACAGTAAGCGCAGCGCAGGGTGCAGCCGGAGAAGAAGACGGCTCCGGTGCCGCGGGTGCCGGAGATGGGAGGCTCCTCCCAGAGGTGGGGCGCGATCCGGGCGATGAGCATATCCTCACCGAGGCCGCAGAAGCCCCGGGAAATAGCTCGGTCCGCACCGCAGGACCGGGGGCACAGGGTACAGCCCATGGGAGCACTCCTTTCAGTTAATGCTGTGGGAGTATTATAACAGGTTAAGAGTTAAGAGTGAAGAGTGGAGAGTGAAGAGTGAAGCGTGATAATCCCCTCCGGCCTTGCAGGCCACCTCTCCTTGCATCAAGAGGAGACCTTTGCTTATGAGATGAAGGCAGTTAAAAAGGCTCCCTTTGTTGCAAGGGGAGCTGCCGGCTTAGCCGGATGAGGGGATATGGAGATTCCCGGGGTCTTGTGAGAGGAAGGAGAATAGGATATAATACGGGGGAGCAACTGCTCGTAAAAGGAGACACATGAATGGATAAGGGACCCTTTGAACAGGATATGGCAGCGACCCGGGAAAACCAGCCGGTGCGGCCGGAACGGCGGCGGAGGTCCATCCGTTACCGGAGCGAGGCGGCGCAGCCCGAAGACGCCGGAATCAAGAGTGAACCGGTGCGGTCCGCGGACGTCCGGTATAAAAGCGAACCGGCGCGACCGGCGGACGCCCGGTACAAGAGCGAGCCTGTGAGATCCGGAGATCCCCTGTACAGAAGTGAGCCTTCCCGGCCTGCGGGAGCTTCCAGCTTCGAAGGATATGAAAACTCCATGCTCGCGAAGGTTCGCCGTCCCATGAAAGCGGAACCCCGGCCTGCGGCGCCTTCCTCCATGCGGATGGAATCGCGGCCTGTACAGCCGTCTTCCCTGCGGGTCGGGTATCCGGGCGGAAGGATGGACGAAGCCAGCCGCGTCAGTGAACGCGTGACGGCCGTCGAACCGGGGCGGATGGTTTCGGAGCCGACCATGGTCCGGATGCAGCCCCGGTCCCGGGACGTGGAGGAATGGACTGACTTTACCTCGGATATGGCCGCGCCGGCGCCCCGCAAGGCCCGGCTCTGGGTGCGGATACCGGCGGTATTGCTGTGCCTGCTGGGCATCGCCATGGCCGTGGTGATGCTGCTGCCCGGGGACAACAATATCCGGCAGCAGGCGAAGAAGACCGCGGAGGAGCTGGCAGCTATACTGCCCCTGGAACACGAAACCGAGCCGGAGGCGACGGAAGCTCCTACCGCGGCGCCGAACACGGTGTGGGATGTGGTCGTGCTGAACGACAGCGGAACCGCGACGCCGACCGTGACGCTGACGACGAGCAGAAGCGTAAGCGCGGTGCGCCTGAAAAAGGACGATACCCCGGGGATGACCGAGAAGGACGAAGCGGTAAAGACCACGGTCAGCTTCACGGATAACGAGACAGAGACCTACTGGATTCTGACGGTGGTGGAGGAGGAAGGCCTGCAGGGAGAAGTGGAACTGCAGGTGAAGGAGAACAACGTCTGGCAGGGAACGGGAATCCGCCGTACCTTCAATTATACCCCCGTGCAGGTGACACCGGAGCCGGAGATCCCGGAAAACGGGATCGCCCAGCTGATTGAGACGACGCCGGAACCCACGGAGGAGCCGACGGAGGAACCGACGGAAGAACCCACGGAAGCGCCGACGCCGACGCCGGAACCGACGCCGGAGCCCACTCCGGAACCGACGGAAGAGCCCACGGAAGAGCCAACCGCGACCCCGGAACCGACGGAGGAGCCGAAGCTGACGGCGGAAGCGGCGCTCAGCGCCGATCCTTCCCTGATGGCTGCCGGCACCGTATACAGCGGATCCAAAGTCGTGAAGGAGTACAGCCGCCCGGCGAAGGAACTGATTCACATGCCGGTGGGCGGGGAGTATGCCCGGGACCCGCGGATGGGAATTCTGACCTTCCGGACGGACGCCTTCCGCCAGAACGCGGCCGTCGGCACGGTGGACAACCCGACGGAGCTGAAGAAGGAGTGGCAGGCGGATGCTTCCAGCGTCCGCGGAACCAAGCAGACGTATTACGGCATCGGCTGGACAGGGCAGCCGGCCATTGTGCTGTGGAGCAAGGAAGTGCGGGAAAAGAGCCCGCTGGAAGAAGGGAAGAATGAAAAAACCGGCCTGAAGGAAGTCATCATCGCCGGTATAGACGGAAATATCTACTTCCTGGATCTGGAGGACGGTTCACGCACCCGGAACAGTATTCGCCTGGGCTATCCGCTGAAGGGAACGCCCAGCGTGCATCCCGGCGCAGCGCCGTACATGAGCGTAGGACAGTTTGCCCGGAAGATGAAGGTGAAGACGGGCAAGATCGGGCTTCGGCAGTATAACCTGTACAATCAGAAAGAACTGAGCCTGATTGACGGGCTGGATGGGAAAATGCACCGGGGCCTCAACGATATCGGCTCCTTCGAGACGTCGGCCCTGATCGACCGGACCAGCGACACCATGATCACCGCGGGAACCAACGGACTGCTGTATCTGATCAATCTGGGCAGCAGCTTCGACTATAAACTGGGGCTGTACAGCCAGAGTCTGAGCTCTGTGGTGCTGGCCAGCAAGGCCAAGACCGCGAAGAACGCCGCGCAGACGGCGGTGGAAGCTTCCATCGCCATGTACGACTGTTACGTTTACCTGGCGGATATGTCCGGAGCGCTGCGCTGCGTGGATACCAACACGCTGAAGGCGGTGTGGGCAGTCGATACCGGGGACGCGGTGGAATCCACCCCGGCTCTGGAGCTGGTGGAGGAAAACAGCGGGCTGTGCCTGTACACGGCGAATCTGCTGAGCAACCGGAAAAAGGGGAACGCCATGATCCGGCGGTACAACGCCCTGAGCGGGGTGGAGCTCTGGTGCTGTGAAATTCCCGTGGAGAAGGACAAGAAGACAAAGGAAGCCGTCGGCGTGTTTGCCTCACCGGTGGTCGGCCGGAATCAGCTGGATGACCTGGTATACTATACGGTAACCGGGCTCAGCGAGGAAGGGCGTATGCAGCTGGGCCTCAGCGGAGGGGAAAAATCCGCGCTGATCGCGCTGGATAAGGAAACAGGCAAGGTGCAGTGGGCGTTCGGCATGGAAAAGGAATGTGTATCCAGCCCGGTGGCTGTGTATGACAAGACAGGGCAGGGATGGATTATCCAGTGCGCCGCGGACGGAACGCTGACCCTGATGGAAGGGGAAACGGGGACGGTCGTCAACAGCCTGAAGATTGACGGGGAGATCGAGGCGTCGCCCGCAGTGTACAACAATATGCTGGTGATCGGAACCACCGGCAAAGGAACGTCCCATATCTACGGAATCAGGATTCAGTAAAGAAAGGGAGAACGATCATGGCGAAGGTTCTGGTAGCGCTGGATCAGGGAACCACGAGCTCCCGTGCGGTGGTTTTTTCCACGGAAGGACAGGTGATTTCCTCCTGGGCGGAAGAGTTTCCGCAGCATTATCCGAAGCCAGGCTGGGTGGAGCATGATCCCCGGGATATTCTGGATTCCCAGGTCAGCGCCCTGAAGGAAGCGGTGCGCCTGAGCGGCGTCAGTCCGGCGGACATCGAGGCGATCGGTATTACCAACCAGCGCGAAACCACGTTCCTGTGGGACCGGAAAACCGGGGAATGCGTGGGCAACGCCATCGTGTGGCAGTGCCGCAGAACTTCCCAGATCGTGGACCGGCTGGTGAAGGACGGATGCGGGGATATGATCCGGGAGAAAACCGGCCTGGTTCCGGACGCTTATTTCTCCGGCACAAAGCTGAAGTGGCTGCTGGATTACTACAATCTGCATGAGAAAGCGGAGCGCGGAGATCTGTGTTTCGGTACGGTGGACAGCTTCCTCTGCTGGAACCTGCTGGAGGGCCGGCCGCACGTGACGGACGCCACCAATGCCGGACGGACCATGCTGTTCAATCTGGAAAAGCAGGACTGGGACGACGATCTTCTGAAGCTGCTGGAGATTTCCAAGGCCTGCCTGCCACGGGTGATCGATACAGCGGGACCCATCGGGCTGCTGGATCCCGCGATTCTCGGGCGGGCGATCCCGGTGACTGCCATGGCGGGAGACCAGCACGCGAGCCTCTTCGGCCAGGCCTGCATGAAGGTCGGCGACGTGAAGAATACCTACGGCACCGGCTGCTTTATGCTGATGAATACCGGAGACACGCCGGTACGCAGCCGGAACGGCCTGCTGACCACTATGGCCTGGCGCATCGGCGGAAAGCCCACCTACGCCCTGGAAGGCAGCGTATTCATGGGCGGGGCGACGATTCAGTGGCTGCGGGACGAGTTGAAAATGATTACCCACGCGGCGGAAACGGAGGCCATTGCCCAGTCGGTAAACGGGACGGGCGGGGTTTATCTGGTGCCGGCCTTTACAGGACTGGGCGCTCCATGGTGGGATATGTACAGCCGGGGAACCCTGGTGGGCATGACCCGGGGCACCGGACGGGCCCATATCGTGCGGGCGGCGCTGGAAGCGATCGCGTATCAGAGCGCGGATCTGATGGAAGCCATGATCCGGGACAGCGGCAGCGCTCCGGAGCATCTGCAGGTGGACGGCGGCGCCAGCGCCAACGGCTTCCTGATGCAGTTCCAGGCGGATATCAGCGGAATTCCCGTGGTGCGGCCCCGGGTGCTGGAAACGACCGCCCTGGGCGCGGCTTTGCTGGCCGGGCTCGGCGCGGGCGTATACGGCAGTCTGGAGGAAACCGCGGCGGTGTGGAAGCAGGATCTGGAGTTTGCCCCGCGGATGGATGAGGCAACCCGCAGGCTCCAGCTGGACGGCTGGCACCGTGCGGTGGAGAGGTCATTGAAATGGGCTCAAGCCTGACGACAGACAGTGTCTGAAATTTCGTCAGGCTTGAGCTCAACCGAAACGAGCGAGCTCCACAGTGTGGAGTCGCGACGATTGAGGTTGCGGGCGAACCTCTGACGACTGCCTGTGGCAGAAGTTTCGTCAGAGGTGAGGTCAATCGAAAAGGAGCAATCTCTGCGGTGCAGAGTTGCGACTATTGAGATTGCGGGCGAACCTCTGACGACTGCCTGTGGCAGAAGTTTCGTCAGAGGTGAGGTCAATCGAAAAGGAGCAATCTCTGCAGTGCAGAGTTGCGACTATTGAGATTGCGGAGGGAGAGAGGTAACCTGTGAAGATCCGGATCGGATGGCTCCTGGTTCTCGTGCTGCTTCTGGCCGCGGGAAGGGCGGCGGCGCTGGAGCTGAAAACCCGCAACGGGGTGACGCCGTATGACCGGAACCCGATCACGGTGACAAGCGAAAAGCCCGGTACGCTGACGATCCGGGCCATGGCAGGTGAACGGGAGCTGGAGAATCCCGTGACAGAGCTGAATATCGAAGCCGGAACGACGGAACTGACGTGGCAGGCGGTGACCTTCGGCGGGGAACCGATTCATAAGGGAGTCGTGAAGCTGACGGCGGTTCTGAAGACCGCTTCGGGTGAAACCGAAACAGCGGAACACAACGTCCGGATTCTGGAAACCCGTTCGGCGGCGGTCGCCTGTCTGCCCGCTTCCCGGGGATACTGTCCGGGCAGCGGAGAGACCCTGCTGATCGAAGTGACACTGACCCAGGCGAATCCTTTCACGATCGAGTTGACTCCGGCGGATAACCCGGAGGAAATCGTATGGCAGACCCGGATCGCGGAGGGAACCAAAGAACCCAACCCCGTGCACTGGAACGGCCGGATCGGTCACGGGCAGAACTGTCCGCCCGGGGAATACATCCTGACGGTGTATACCTGGTCCGTGCCGGATGTGAAAGCAAGCCATCCGCTGACCATTCTGGCGGAACCGGAGTTGAGTCCGGAGCTGGCTGTGACCGGCCCGCTGCTGCCGGAGGATCCGGAGGACGACGAAGCCGTCTGGCAGGCGCTGACAGCGCCGATAGCCGTGGGGACCGGCGGAGAAGGCAAGGGACTGCATATCCTGGTCGACAAAAACGCGGGTTACGGCAAAGACGTCGGGACCTGCAACTGCCGCACGGTAGGCCTGCAGGTGCTGGAAATCGGCGAGGACGGCTGGGTGAAGGTCGGCGCGTGGCGCCAGAAGGACGGCGCCTATGTGGAAGGCTATGTGAAACGGGAGCAGATCCGGATGATCCGCCCCCACGGCCATTACGGCGCGGTAGTGGACAAGCGGAAGCAGACCATGACCGTATACGAGGACGGGAAACGTCTCGGGACGATGCTGATTTCCACAGGACTGGTGACGCCGAGGTATCCGAAAGCGGAAACCCATTCCGGCGCGTATCTGATCGGGACCCGGATGTCCGGCTTCGCCCGGGAAGGATACAACTACATCTACCCCCTGCGTATCGACGGCGCCAATCTGATCCATCAGCTGGGCTACCTTCGGCGGAACAACACGGAGATCTTTACGGATCAGATCGCGGAGCTGGGCCGGAAGGCGAGCCATGGCTGCATCCGGATGGATATGCGGGTGACGGAGGAGAACGGCGGGATTAACGCCTGGTGGGTGTGGACGCATTTTGAGAAGGATACGAAGATTTTTGTCACTGAGGATGACGAGACGATGCATCTGACAGCGGAAGAAGCAATAAAAAAATAAAAAACTCGGGAGAGGCGCCAGCCTCTCCCGAGCTTTTCTTACTTCTTGTTGCCGCCGGTGAACAGGTTGTCAATGGCTTTGGTGACGCCCTTGGTCAACGAGCTGACTACCTGGCGGGTGGCGGTGCTGATGGCGGTGTTCTTGACACGGCCCGCGACGGAGTCATTTCTCCGGGCCCGCTCAGCGGCTTCCTCGCGGAGAGCGTCCGCCCTGGCGCGGCGTTCAGCAGCTTCCTGCTCCTTCGCTTCCCGGGCAGCTTCCTTGGCGGCTTTTTCGGCGGCTTTCTGCTGCTCCGCCAGCACCTTGGGATCCGTGACGACCTGGGGCTGCTGGACGACGGGTACCCAGTTGCCGGTGTTGGGATCCTGCTGCATGGTCATGAGCTTCTGCACATACTGGCCGGTGGCGGGATCCATGACCATCACGGGCATCTGCTGCACCGCGGGCTGCACCTGAATGGTGGGCACGGTCTGGGCGGGCTGAATGATTCCCTGGAGGCCCTGCTGCGCTGTCTGCACGACGGGCTGCACGGCCTGCACGACCGGCTGCGCGACGTTTTCCACAGCCTGCATGACGGGCTGCACGGCCTGCATCACAGGCTGGGCGACGTTGTCAACGGCCTGCACGACCGGCTGGACAGCCTGCATGACGGGCTGCGCAGCGTTTTCAACAGCCTGAACAACCTGCTGTACGGGCTGGGCTTCGGGGACGGGGGTCATCTGGGGCATTTCTTTCTGGACATACTGACCGGTGGTGGGATCGTAAACCATAAATGTCTGTGCCATGTTCATCTGTGCGGTGCTCACCTGCACCTGCCAAGGGGTCGAGGGGGAAGGAACCGCCGCCCAGGCCGGCTGCGGATGCAGCTTCTCATAGGCGCTGATTCCGTTGACAGCGGTCTCATACTCGCCCCGGACGGGGCTGTCAGCGATGACCTCGGCGCGCCGCTCCAAAGAGATGGCGCCCATATAACTCTGCGGGGGAAGAATGGTGGCCCGCTGCACCACGCCCGGAGCCCCGTGCTCATCCAGGAAAGACAACAGCGCCTCACCGGTTTTGAGCGTCGTAATGGCTTCCTCTGTATCAAAGGACGGATTCGTCCGGAACGTCTGCGCTGCCACCCGGACCGCTTTCTGGTCCAGCGGCGTGTAAGCCCTGAGCGCGTGCTGGATCCGATTTCCCAGCTGGCCCAGGATGGTCATGGGGATATCCGCGGGGCTCTGGGTGATGAAGTAGACCCCGACACCCTTGGAGCGGATCAGGCGCACCACCTGCTCGATCTTCTCCAGCAGCGCGCGGCTGCAGTTGTTGAACAGCAGATGCGCCTCGTCGAAGAAGAAGACGATGACGGGTTTCTCCATGTCTCCACGCTCAGGCAGGAGATCGTAGAGCTGGGTCAGCATCCACAGCAGGAAGGTGGAATACATCAGAGGGTTGTTGAAAAGCCGGTCCGCCGAGAGGATATTGATGTATCCCCGGCCGTCCTCCGCGCGGTTGAGCCAGTCCACACACTTCACTTCCGGCGTGCCGAAGAAGGTTTTGCCGCCCTGATCCTCCAGCACAGCCACTGCCCGCTGAATGGCGCCGACGCTGGCCATGGACACGTTGCCGTAATTCAGAGTGTATTCCTTCGCGTGCTCGCCGATGTAGGCCAGCATCGCCTTCAGATCCTGCAGATCGTCCAGCGGCAGATTCATGTCATGGGACACCCGGAAGAGAATGTTCATGACGCCGCTCTGGGTCTCGTTCAGCCCGAGCATCCGGCTCAGCAGCAGCGAACCCATGGATTCCACCGTGGCCCTGATGGGATGGCCTTCCACGCCGTATACGTCCCAGAACGCGGTGGGATAGGATTTGTACACAAAGGTTTCCGGCGGGATCCCGCAGCCGGTGAGCCGTTTCCGCAGCGCTTCGCTGTCCACTCCGGGATCCACCATGCCGCTCAGATCGCTCTTGACGTCGCTGAGAAAAACCGGGACGCCCATATCGGAGAACGCTTCCGCCAGCACTTTGAGGGAAACGGTTTTCCCGGTCCCTGTAGCGCCGGCGATGAGGCCGTGCCGGTTTGCCATCTGCGGAAGCAGATAAACCGGGCCGTTTTCGCTTTGCCCAACCCGGATTTTTCCTGAATCAAGCATATGTTTCCTCCAAGAACCTCTATACGGGATATTTTACACGTTCAGGCCTGAGAAGTCAATTATTTTTGGTGTGTTTACGTTGTGCTGCACAGGCATCGCGACCGGGGAATTCCGCTTCGGACACCACGCAAGCTCAAAGGTCGTAACTCCACGCAGTGGAGCTTACTCCCTTTCGCTTGACCTCAGCACTGACGAGACTCCCGACACAGTCGGTCGTCAGTGCTTCGCCTCTATCATTTTGAGCAGCGGTTCTAAGCTCTGTCTTCACCTCTCGTTACCTCAATGGTCGCAACTCCATACTATGGAGTTTGCTCCCTTTCGGACACACTCGCCGCCGATGCTGTTTGCATCGCCGAATCGGTTCGTCAATCGCTAAGAACCGGCTAAATGATAAGGTCCTCAGTCGGAACACCCCGGCCGTGCTGCCAGCTGCTTGTTGGGTGGTAAGTTTGTTTTGTGATATATTTTTACAGTTTAGCCATAAGTTCTCGCATAGCGGCGCAGGCGCGGGCACGGTGGCTGACCGTGTTCTTTTCCTCAGCGTTCAGCTCGGCGAAGGTTTTGCCCAGGGGTTCATAGAGGAACAGGGGATCGTAGCCGAAGCCGCCGGTGCCGCGGCGCTCATGCAGCAGCACCCCGGGGCAGCGGCCTTCCGCGATGATCGGGTCGCGGCCGGGAAGTTTCAGGGCCAGCGCGCATTCGAAGTGAGCGGTGCGGTCCTCCTTGCCTTCCATCCGGCTGAGCAGCAGATCGTTGTTGGCCTCGTCGTCCCCGTGGATGCCGGCGTAACGGGCGGAATGCACTCCCGGCTCTCCGTCCAGCGCCTCCACGGAGAGGCCGCTGTCGTCGGCGATGGCGGGCAGGCCGGTGGCGGCGCAGACTGCCTCGGCCTTGATGACGGCGTTGCCGGCGAAGGTGGAGGCGTTTTCGTCGATAGGCCCGAAGAAGCCCGCGGCGGTCATGGGCTGCAGGGTATAATAATCCCGGAACATTTCGCGAAGCTCCCGGAGCTTGTGCTCGTTCCCTGTGGCTGCCAGCAGCAGCGGTTTGGGGGCGATGGCGGAAATTCGCTCTCCCAGGGCTTCCCGTTGAGCCGCCATCAGCTCCGAGATCCCCTTCCCGGCATAGGACATCAGAACGCTCAGCTCCTCCTGCGAGAAGGCGCGGCCTTCTCCGGTGCCCTGCAGCTCGATGAACTCATGCTGTTCGTTCATCACAAAGTTCATATCCACCTGGGCGCGACTGTCCTCCTGATAGCACAGGTCCAGGCAGGGGGTATCCTCCACGATGCCGCAGCTGATTGCCGCCACCTGGTGGATGACGGGGCTGAGCAGAAGCCTGCCTTCCCGCACGAGCCGGTCCGCCGCGCAGGTCAGGGCTACCATGGCGCCGGTGATGGACGCGGTACGAGTACCCCCGTCCGCTTCCAGCACGTCGCAGTCCAGCGTGATCGTCCGTTCCCCCAGGGCTTTCAGGTCTACCGCCTGGCGCAGCGCCCGGCCAATGAGACGCTGAATCTCCACGCTGCGCCCGTCCTTTTTGATTCCGTCCCGCTTCTTGCGCTCCGGCGTGGAGGCAGGGAGCATGGCGTATTCGGCTGTGACCCAGCCCTGCCCCTTGCCTTTCAGGAAGGGGGGAACCGTTTCTTCCACGCTGGCAGTGCAGATGACCCGGGTATTCCCCGTGGCGATCAGGCAGCTGCCGTACGCTGTGCGCACAAAGTCTGTCTCAATGGTTATCGTCCGTTTTTCATCCGGCTGTCTTCCGTCCAGGCGCATATTTTTTTCATCCTTTCCTGTCCTGCCGCGGCGGAGAAGAGGGTTTCTTCCCACCGGCGGCGAAATATATTATGTTAACCCCTGATACTTTCCGGAGGCGGCCTCCGGTGCAGAAAGAAGCTGAACCTGTGTTCAAGGACAGAATCAAAGCCCTTTTCACGAATGTATGGAACGTTCCCAACGTGCTGACCATGATCCGGCTGGCGCTGGTGCCCGTGTTCGTGGTCCTCTTTTTCAACGGGCTGAAAAAGGCAGCCCTGGCTGTGTTTGTCGCCGCCAGCCTGACGGATATGCTGGATGGGTTTCTGGCCCGGAAGCTGAATCAGATTACCGATTTCGGCAAGCTGTTTGATCCGCTGGCTGATAAGCTGATGGTGATCACTGCCCTGGTGTGCCAGGGGATTGCCGGCGTGTTTCCCTGGGCGGCGATCGCTATCGTGGCCGCCAAGGAACTGTTCATGGTGGTCGGCGGGCTGCTGATGCTGAGCAGGAACGTGGTCGTGTTCAGCAATATCGTGGGGAAGACGGCTCAGGTTTTCTTCATTCTTTCTCTGATTCTTTCCTTTTTCCATGAGGAACTGGCAGCCTGGGGAACCCAGCTGGATCTGATTTTCCTGTGGATCACCGTGGGGATTTCCCTGCTGGCCATGATCATCTATATCGTCGGCGCGGTGAAAACCCTGGTGGCACGGAAAAAGAAGCAAACCTGACACCGCTCATCATATCACAGAAAACCCTGAAAAGGTAGAGTTGGAAACGATTCACGGAAACTTCTTTCTGCATATGCAGCCCTGTGCCGGGAATTCCATTCGGGACACGTCTCGCGCCTCCGTTCCAAACGTAGCGGTTCTAAGCTCTGTCTTCGGCTATTCGCCTCGCCAGAACGCAACCTCAATCGTCGTGACTTCACACTGTGGAGGTCACTCGTTTCGGTTGACCTCACCTCTGACGAAACTCCCGACACTGTCGGTCATCAGAGGTTCGCCTAAGAACCGACGTTCTCCAAGGGTCCCGAATTGGAACACCCGTCCGGGCTGCTCAGAGTAACGGCCGTGAATCAATCATGCCGGACACGAAAGTGAGCCGGTTTTTTCTTACTATGGTTCCGAAGATGACCGAATCTGACAAAGGAAAAATGAATACGGAGGAAGAAATAATAATATTGGCCTATTGCCAAATTCATACGGGGGAGGACCATATTGAGTATGAAAAGAAAGGCTCTGATTATCCTGATTGCGCTGCTTCTTCTGACCGTGCTGGCTGTGAGCGGCGCGCAGGCTGTCGAAGTGAGATCGACAGGGGACGTTCTCATGCAGAACGCGAAGACGGCGCAAACCGCCAATGCGCAGAAGGATGCGCATTTCAAAAGCGGATACGTTCAGCTGAAAGCCGGCGTCAAGGTGTATGCTACCGCCGCCGCCGATACGCTGGCAGGAAAATTCACCGCCAAGTCCGTTGCCTGGGCGGAGATTGAAAAGACAGCCAAGGATCCGCAGAAGGACTGGCTGAAAATCACCTTCGACACCGCGAAGGCGAAGAAAAAGGACGCGGAATTCGTCACCGGCTATGTGCGGTATGCTGACGTAACCGCCCTGAGCAAGGACAAAGTGAAGGAAATCGAAGCGGACAAGGCGCTGCGCAAGTACGGCAAGCATCCGCTGCCGGAAGCAAAATTCCAGGCAGCGAAGCTGGACGGCCCGGCTACGGTTTCCGTAGCCGCGCTGCCGCCGCAGGACGTGCCGCAGGACGAGCTTCCCGAAGAGGCTGAAACGAGTGCGGAAGGCGAGCTCATCGAAAAGCTCGCGAAGCTGAAGCTGACCGTAAGCCAGTCCGGCAAGACCGGGATCGGCAGCAAGGTCAAGCTGAAGGTGACCGTCAAGAACGCTTCCGGTACCGTCAAGTATCAGTGGCAGGTCAGCACCAACAAGGGCAAGACCTGGAAGAGCGTTTCCGGCGGCAAGAAAGCGACCCTGACCGTGAAGGTCAAGGAGGAAACCTATACGAGCCAGTACCGCTGCCTGGTTACCACGACGAAGGGGCAGCGCTCCTACAGCAAGCAGGTCAAGATCGCGAAGCCGTTCACGCTGAAGGTGACCCCCTCCAAGCAGACCTACGCGGCCAAAACGCTGAAGTTCACCGCCAAGGCTACCAAAACCAAGGGCACTGTCAAATATGAGTGGCAGAAGAGCACGAATGGCGGAAAGACCTGGAAAAAGGCCAAAATGTCCGGGTACAAGACCAAGACCCTGAAGATCACCAAACCTGCCAAGTATCTGAACACACAGTTCCGCTGCAAGGTGACGGACAAAAACGGCACGCTGTACACCAAGGCTGTGTATATCGAGCTGAAGGGGACGAACAAGTACAAATTCGAGAAGGATACCTCCAAGAGCTGGACCGTAACAAA
Source organism: uncultured Clostridia bacterium (assembly GCA_946413245.1). Classification (GTDB taxonomy): domain Bacteria; phylum Bacillota; class Clostridia; order Christensenellales; family Aristaeellaceae; genus Aristaeella. The sequence goes on along the minus strand of CAMKJS010000004.1, from coordinate 31,495 downwards.
GTATAAGGGCAACGAGGAAAACGTCAGCATTCCCGCCTATCACATGGGCATGAACGTGACCCGGATCGGGGCGGGCGCGTTTAAGAAGAACAAATACGTCGAGAACGTTTCCGTTCCGAACACCGTGAAAAACATCGACGACGAGGCGTTCAGCGGCTGTAAGGAACTGACGGATATCTATATTCCCAAGAGCGTGGTCTGGATCGGCTTCGACGTGTTCAAGGGCGGCAACGACGACCTGTACGTGACGCTGGAGCGGAATACCTACGCGAAGGAGTACTGTATGGATAACGGCATTTCATATGCCTATCCGATCAAGGCCGGCTCGACGATTGACGGGCTGAAGAGCACCGGCACCAACTTCACGACGGTCGGATCTAACGACGTAACGTTCACCGCCACCAGCGACAACGATATTACGTTCGCGCTGTACGACCAGGAGAAGGGCAACCGGATCGGCAGAATGCGCGACGACGGAAAGTGGGGAGACGCGGAAGCCGGAGACGGCGTGTACACCCTGAAAACCGACGTGGCGTTCAGCACCGCCTGCGCGAGGAACTACTACGCGGGGAACGGTTCGGTGCGGTCCAAGGCCATCGCGCTGTATTTCTACGACAGGGCCGCGGATCCGCAGGAAGCGGAACAAACGCTGGCAACCATCAACCACGAACTGGAAGAATCCGGCGACGCCGCCGCGGATACGCCGGAAGCCAAGCTGGCCGCCGTGGAACAGACCATGAGCGACATGCTGGCCAGCGGCGACATTCTGGCGTACAACACCTCCGACACCTCCGTGTTCGGCAAGACCAAGTACGGCGTTACGATCGCCTACGTGCCCGAAGTGCCGGGCGCGGATGCGGGTGACGACGAACCTGTCCGCATCTATACCTTCCAGCCCAGCCGGAGCGGATATTCCGGGCTGGACGCGTACATGGCCTATCCCAGCGACGCGGCGACCCTGGTGGAAAGCACATTCGGCGATTTCAGCTATGCCGGCTGGTACAACGACAGCGCGGCGACGCTGGAAAGAATCCGGGAACTCGGTCCGGACAGCGTGGTGCTGTGGCACGGGCACGCCGGATACAGCGATACGCTGGGGCCGACGATGGTGACGGGCGACGAGTTCGACTACGAAGCGCTGACCGATGCCGACGAAAACAACCCGTACCTGGAGGACTGCTGGGACGAGAATATCATCATGACCAGCGACGGAAAGGTCATGATTTCCGCCGGATATATCGCGAAGCACTGCGGCAGGCTGGATAACTCGCTGATCTATCTCGGCACCTGCGCCAGCGGCAAGGGTAACAGGATGTACGACGCCTTCCTGAACAAGGGAGCCGCGGCTGTGGTGGCGAACACCGGCGTGCTGATCGACACCAAATACAACCTGAGCATGATGAAAGCCGTGCTCACCGGAATGTGCGACATCAACGTGGAGACCGGCAACTATTACACCGTGGGCGAAGCGCTGGCGAAAGCGTATGAAACGGTGGGCGAGAACGACTCCGCGATGTCCGGCGGCAGCCATGATCCGTCCAAACCGGTATTGCACGGCGCGGACGATTACCGCTTCGGGACGTACACCGATATCGGCAGCCTGAGAGGCCGCGTAATCAGCGCCACAACCCAGGAGCCCGTTGCCGGCGCCGTAATCGAGCTTTCCAAAGACGGAAAGGTTCTGCGTACATCCCAAACTGACGCGAACGGCGAATATCAGATTGACGATCTGCTGCCCACGACCTACATGGTCCGGGCCAGCGCTGATAACTATGTATCCTGCGAGAGCTACGCCGGTATTCTGCGGGACGAGACGACCGAGATGGAAACCTTCATGCTGGTGGAAGGCCAGGAAGGCCAGACCGGTATGGCCAGCGGCACGATTACGAACGCCTTCACCGGCGCTGGTCTGGCGGATGTGACGCTGACGATCCGGAGCGGCTGGAACAACACCGAGAACGGCGAAGCCGCCGCGACGCTGACGACCAGCGAGGAAGGCTTCTACGCTACGGACTGGCTGCCCATCGGCAACTACACGGTCGCGACCGCCAAGAGCGGCTTCATGTCTTCCTATTTCAACATCATTGTGCTTCCGAATCAGGATTACGGCAGTCAGGATCACGCCGTGATGCCGGAAACCGACGGAGGACAGTTCCGGTTCAGGCTGACCTGGGGCGAGCAGCCCTACGACCTGGACGCCCACCTGGTGGCATTCAAGATGGGCGAGGACGAGAAGGAAGAACAGTATCACGTATACTATTTCAACAAGGAAGGGCAGAACGACGAGGGTGACACGGTGTGCGTCCTGGACGTGGACGATTACGATTCCTTCGGTCCGGAAGTCATCACCATGGATCTGGATAAGACGTATACCTACTACTTCTTCGTGAACAACTACTCCGCCATGCAGGCTGACGAAGAAGCCGAAGAAGCGGAGGAAGAGGAAGAAACCGGCGACGAAACCGCCGATGAAGGAGAAAGAGGCGTCCGGCGCGTCGGGAAGCTGCCCGCGAAGAAGCAGGTGATCCGCCTGGACGACAGGGAAACGGTCGTTCCCCTGACTGAATCCGGCGCGAAGGTGGAGGTCTACTTCAACGACATCCTGATCCGCACCTTCAACATATCTCCTTCCTGGGAACCCAAACTCTACTGGAACGTGTTTGCGATCAAGAACGGCCGGATCATCGTGAAGAACACCATGAGCGACGAGGAAAACACCAGCTACTGAGTGAACTGAACGACGGCTGAATCGAACAGCAGGCGGCCCGCGCGCAGCGCGGGCCGCCTGTTTTCATCAGAAGACATCTATCCGTGTGGAGCGGCGGGAGTCCAATTAAGACTTGTCAAGGAACGGAAAAACCGGTATAATATGGAGCATCAAAAGACGCGGAGCAAGGGAGGGCAACAACGATGACGGATCAAGTGCTGAATACCGCAAAAGAAAAAATGCAGAAAACCTGTGCCGTATATGAACGGGATCTGATGGGCCTGCGGGCCGGGCGGGCGAATCCGCAGCTGCTGGACCGGATCATGGTGGATTATTACGGAACGCCGACCCCGATTCCGCAGATCGGCAATATCTCCTCTCCGGAACCCCGGCTGTTGATTATCGCGCCCTGGGAAGCGAAAATGATTCCCCAGGTGGAAAAGGCGATCCAGAAGAGCGATCTGGGCCTGAATCCTTCCAATGACGGGAAGATTATCCGGCTGGTGTTCCCGGAGCTGAACGAGGAGCGCCGCAAGGATCTGACCAAAATTGCCTCCCGCGGCGCTGAGGAGGCCAAGGTGGCGATCCGCTCTATCCGGCGGGACGGGATCGAGCAGATCAAGAAGCTGAAGAAGAACAGCGAGATCACCGAGGACGATCAGCGCAAGGCCGAGGAGGACATGCAGAAGATTACGGACAAGGCCATCAAGCAGGTGGACGAGATTTACGCCAAGAAAGAAAAGGAAATCATGGAGGTGTAACCTTCCCGGTTCCATTCTTCCCGGTTCCATTTTCCGCAAAACCCGCCGGGAGGCGGGTTTTGGCAGTTAAGTCATGAATTTGGATACCAAATTCATGTTAAGGTGGATCGGGAGGCGGGTTTTGGCTGCTATATCACACGAATTTGAGAATCAAATTCATGCAGGGAAGACAGAGGCGGGTTTTGGCTGTTATATGTCAGAAAGGATCAAAGCGTTGGAACCTATCGCAAAACTGCCGCGTCATGTGGCGATTATCATGGACGGAAACGGCCGCTGGGCCCGGAAGCATAAGCTGAGCATATCCCGGGGACACCGGCAGGGTACCGAAACCCTGCGGGAAATCATCCGGCATACGGACGATCTGGGGATTCAGGCCCTGAGCCTGTACGCCTTTTCCACGGAGAACTGGAACCGCTCCGCCGAGGAAGTGGGCGCCTTGATGCAGCTGATTCTGGATTTTTTTGCCTCCGAGATCGACGAGCTGGACGAGAAAAACGTGCGGATTCTGATCCTGGGGGACAAGGCCGGTCTGCCGGAGAAGCAGCGCAAAACCCTGGAGGAAGCGGAACGCCGCACCGGGAAGAATACCGGGCTGCGCCTGAATATCGCCGTCAACTACGGCGGGCGGGCGGAACTGGTGAAGGCGGCCCGGGAGATCGCGGAGCTGGTGAAGGCCGGGGAACTGGCGGCGGAAGATATCACCGAGGAGACCCTGAGCGATCATCTGTATACCCGGGGCCTGCCGGACGTGGATCTGCTGATCCGCACCAGCGGGGAGATGCGGCTGAGCAACTTCCTGCTGTATCAGAACGCCTATGCCGAATTTGTGTTTCCGGAGAAGCTCTGGCCGGATTTCACGCCGGAGGATTATGACCGCGCGCTGGCGGTTTTCGGAACGCGGGACCGGAGATTCGGAGGAAGGGAGAAGGAAGCATGAAGCAACGCATCATTACGGGAACGCTGCTGATCCTGTTCCTGGTCACCATGCTGATCCTGCCGGGATGGTGCATGGCGCTGGCCACACTGATCAGCGTGGGGCTGGCGACGTGGGAAGAATATCACGCGCTGGTGACGGCGGGGCACCGGGTGGTGAGCTGGCCGACCTGGGTGTGTCTGGCGGTGTCCATCCCGATGACGCATTTCTTCGGGGCGAAGGTCATGGTTCCGTTGCTGGCGCTGGACGTGCTGGTGACCGTGACCATCATCATCTTCCGGGAGGAGCCGAAGCTGGAAGACCTGAGTATGAGCGTGCTGCCGACGCTGACGGTGATGCTGCCGGGTCTCTGCCTGGTGGCGATGAGCCTGGTGGATCAGAAGGCCGTGGAGGTAGTGCTGCTGAGCCTGACCTTCGCGGTTCCCCTGACGGGAGATATCGCTGCGCTGTTTGTGGGCCGCGCCGTCGGCGGGCCGAAGCTGTGTCCGCCGGTGAGCCCGAAGAAGACGATTTCCGGATCTATCGGCGGGCTTACGGGCAGCGTGGCCGCCGCCATGATCGTGTGGGGAATCTCCCTGATGACCTGCAACGAACCGACGCTGGCGAAGCTGCCGTTCTGGTGGGAGTATCTGTGTCTGGGAGTACTGGGCGGCATCGTGGGCCAGCTGGGAGATCTGTTTGCCTCCCTTGTGAAGCGCCACAGCGGCATCAAGGACTTTTCCAACCTGTTTCCGGCCCACGGCGGCATGCTGGACCGGTTGGACAGCGTGCTGTTCATGTCGGTGCTGATGTACTGTTACAGGCTGTTCGCGGCCTGAGGACGGGCGGACGGAACCAAGGAGAAACAGAATGACTCGAATCGCGATTCTCGGATCCACGGGATCCATCGGAACCCAGACGCTGGATATCTGCCGGCGCCATCCGGACCGGTTCCGGGTGACGGCGCTGACGGCCCGGGGCAGCCGGGAGAAGCTGTTTGCCCAGCTGCGGGAGTTCCGCCCGGAGATGGCGGGGCTGACGGAGGGCATCCGGCCGGAAGAGATACCGGACGATCTGCGGGGAATCCGCTGGGTGCAGGGGCCGGAGACCCTGAGCACCGTCGCCCGGGAAGCGGAGGCGGATCAGGTACTGGTCAGCGTGGTGGGCATCGCCGGGCTGGAAAGCGTGCTGGCGGCCCTGGAAGCCGGGAAGCAGGTGCTGCTGGCCAACAAGGAGGCCCTGGTGACCGGCGGGCAGCTGGTGACGGATCTGGCCCGAACGAAGGGAAAACTGCTGCTGCCGGTGGACAGCGAGCACAGCGCCATTTTCCAGTGCCTGCAGGCAGCCGGGGAGAACAGACCCGAGGAACTGTTGCTGACAGCCAGCGGCGGGCCTTTCCGCACCTGGGATAAGGAACGGATCCGGCATGCTACCCGGGAGGAAGCGCTGCGCCATCCGAACTGGAATATGGGCGCGAAGATCACCGTGGATTCCGCCAGTATGTTCAACAAAGGACTGGAAATCATGGAAGCCCGGTGGCTGTTTGACATGCCGGAGGATCGGATCAAGGTGGTGGTGCACCCGGAAAGTATCGTGCATTCCGCTGTGGTGTTCCGCGACGGCGCGGTGCTGGCGCAGCTCGGTATGCCGGATATGCGGGTTCCCATCGCCTATGCCATGTCCTGGCCGGAGCGGATCGAAACCGGTGTGAAGCCGGCGGATCTGATCCAGCTGGGGAAACTGACGTTTGAGAAGCCGGACGCGGAAAAGTTCCCCGCGCTGCAGCTGGCGCGGCAGTGTCTGCGGGCCGGAGGCGCGGCCTGCACGGTGTTCAACGGCGCCAATGAGGCGGCGGTGGCGGCGTTCCTGCGGGGGGAGATTGCCTTCGGGGAGATCACGGAGCGGGTGAAGCGCGCGCTGGACCGGCTCAGCGGGCTCACAGCAAACACCCTGGAGGAAATTCAGGAAGCGGACAGCTTGGCAAGGCAAGTATAAACGATGCTTACAGGAAGAAGCGCAGCCCTGTGTCGGGTATTCCCCTCTCGACACGTCTCGCGCCTCCGTTCCGAACGTAGCGGTTCTAAGCTCTGTCTTCGGCTCGATCGCCTCGCCAATCGCCAAGAACCGACGTTCTCCAAGGGTCTCGAGTGGAAATACCCGCCCGGGCTGCTAAAGCTCTCAGGGCGTAGAGACTATAAGAAGATAAAGGCTTCCGAAGAAACGGGAGGAATTATTCAGAATGTATATATTGCTGGCCATACTGTTGCTGGCCATATTGATTGTGGTGCATGAGGCGGGACACTTCTGGGCGGCCCGGGCGACGGGCATCGAGGTGAACGAGTTCGCCATCGGGATGGGACCGAAGCTGTTCAGCCGAAAGAGTGAAAAGACGGGGACTGTGTTTTCCATTCGTGCGATTCCCATGGGCGGGTTCTGCTCCTTCTACGGGGAGGACGATCCCACCGGGGAAGGGCAGAAGGATCCCCGGGCGTTTGCGCAGCAAAAGGTCTGGAAGCGGATGATCACGATTCTGATGGGACCGCTGATGAACTTTGTGCTGGCATTCGTGGTGGCCGCGGTGTTCTACTGGGTCAGCGGCGTCTCCGTGGCCACGGGGGTCGATCCCTATATCTCCGAGGTGATGGCCGCGGGTCCGGCGTACTCCGCCGGGCTGGAAGCCGGAGACGTGGTGGAAGCCGTGAACGGCGTGGACGTACTGGACGGGACGGTGGATACCTTCATCGGCGCTATTTCCTCCTGGAAGGAAGGAGACGCTCCGCTGGAGCTGACCGTGCGCCGGGGAGAGGAACGGCTGACGCTGAGTATGACCCCGGTGTGGGACGAAGCGGAAGGAAAAATGCGCATCGGCGTGATGGTGGGCGGCGTTTACCGGCTGGAAACCCGGCAGGTAAACCTGCCTGAAGCGGTGGAAAGCTCCTGGAACCTGTGCGTAAACGCTTCGGGGGCGATTCTGCGCTCCCTGAAACAGCTGGTGACCACCGGTGAGGGGCTGGACCAGACTTCGGGACCGGTGGGAATCATTTCCATCGTTTCCGACGAAGTGCGGGAAGGGGGTTTCAGCGCCTTTGTGCAGCTGCTGGCCCTGATTTCCATCAACCTGGGGCTGATGAACCTGCTGCCCATTCCGGGGCTGGACGGAAGCCGGCTGCTGTTCGGTTTGATCGAAATTATCCGGCGCAAGCCGATTCCGCCCCAGAAGGAAGCCGCGATCCATCTGGCGGGCATGGCCCTGCTGTTCGGCGTGCTGATTTTCTTCACTTTCAAGGATGTCATGAGACTGTTTGGATAGGATGCGGGAGCGAAGGCAGAATCGTTGCCGCGGTGATCGCTTTGTGCCGGGAGGAAACGGAGAAACATCATGAGCAGAGAAGTACGGATCGGAAAGCTGACACTGGGCGGGAAAAACCCGGTGTGGGTGCAGAGCATGACGAACACGGACACCCGGGACACGGAGAAGACCGGCGCTCAGATTAAGGCGCTGGCGGAAGCCGGGTGCGACATCGTGCGGGTCAGCGTCTATGACGAAGCCTGCGCGGAAGCGGTGCGGACGCTGGTGGACGAGAGCCCGGTGCCGCTGGTGGCGGATATTCATTTCGATCATAAGCTGGCAATCCGCGCGGCGGAAAACGGTATCGCGAAGCTCCGCATCAATCCCGGCAATATCGGCGGAGAGGCCAATGTACGGGAGCTGGCGGACTGCGCCAGAGCCCACGGGATCCCGATCCGCATCGGGGTGAACAGCGGATCCGCGGAGAAGGAGCTGCTGGACAAATACGGCGGTCCCACGGCGGAATGCCTGACGGAGAGTGCGCTGCGGCACGCCCGGATGCTGGAGAAGGTCGGCTTTGAGGATATCGTGCTGAGCATGAAGAGCAGCGACGTGCGCCTGACGGTGGACGCCTACCGCCTGGCCCGGAAGCATTGTGATTATCCCCTTCATGTGGGGGTGACGGAGGCCGGCCTGCCGGGCCAGGGCACCGTCAAGAGCGCTATCGGCATCGGGGCGCTGCTGCTGGACGGCATCGGTGAAACCATTCGGGTAAGCCTCAGCGGGGATCCGCTGCCGGAGGCGAAAGCCGCCTGGGATATCCTGCGGGCGCTGGATCTGCGGGTTCGCGGCGTGCAGCTGATCGCCTGCCCGACCTGCGGGCGGACCTGTGTGCCCGTGGCGGATATTGCCCGCCGGGTGGAGGAAGAGCTGAGCGATATCCGGATTCCCATCAAGGTGGCGGTGATGGGCTGCGTAGTGAACGGTCCCGGCGAAGCCAGGGAGGCGGACGTGGGTATCGCGGGGGGCAGGAGCGGCGGCGCGCTGTTCATCCGCGGGGAGGAACCCCGGAAGGTGACCGGCGATCTGGCGGAGATCCTGATTCGGGAGGTCCGGAAAATTGCCGCGCGGCGCGCGGGAGAAACGGCATGAGCTATGACGATCTGATGGCCCGGATAGCCCGGGAAATACCGGAGCTTGCGGGCGCGCTGTCCGCGCCCCGCGTGACCTATGTCAAATCCCTTCAAAAAACCTATATCACCTTCGAGAGCTCCGTGCTGGCCGGTGAGGAGCAGTTTCTGAAGCTGGAAAAAATCCTTCGGGAGATTTTTCCGGGACGGCCGCTGGCGGTGCGCGTGGTATCGCCGGCGCTTCGGGAAGCGTTCCTGGAGGACCCGGCTCCCTACCGGCAGGTGCTGGTGGATTTCCTGAAGCGGAATTATCCCGCGGCCAGGGGCTGGCTGAATCAGATCGACTGGCAGGTGGAGAAGAATCAGCTGCCGGGCGGCGCTGAGAACCCCGGAACCGCTTTCCGGGAGGAGGAAGCGGTACTGACGCTGGTGCTGCCGGAGGAGATCGCGCTGCATTTTCTGCAGCGGCGGAACGTAGGCCCCCGGCTGGCCGTGGCGATCCGGGAAATCTTCAGCGCAAAGGTACGGGTGGAAATGACCGTGGCCGGGGACCGGGAGGAGAGACTGCGCCGGATCCGGGAGGAACGGGATGCCGCCGTCTTCTCGGTCACAATGGACGAGATGGAGCGGCGGTACGGCACCGGAATCAGCGAGGATAAAACTGGGGCGAACAAGCCGGCGCGGACACGGAAAACCGCGGACGGAGCAGAGAAGCCGGCCCGGGCAAAGAAGGAAAAGAACGCCGTACAGGAAGCGCCGGCGGTCGGCAAACCCATTATGGGCCGGGTCATCGGGGACAAGCCGGCGGAAATCCGTTCCCTGACCAGCGAGAGCGGCCTGGTGACCGTGCAGGGTGAGATCTTCAAGCTGGAAACGAAGGAACTGCGGGGCGGCGAAATGCTGCTGGTGACGTTCGCGGTGACGGATTACACCAGTTCCATTCTCTGCAAGGCGTTTTTCCGCTACCGCAGCCGCTATGCCCGCAGGAACGACGACGGAACCATGCCGCCCATCACCGACGAGGAACGCCGGGCGGTATCGGAGAAGGTGGACCGCATTCGTGAAGGCATGGGCGTCAAGGTCCGGGGCGAATGCATGTACGACAATTTTGCCCGGGAGCTGTCCATCAGCATCCGGGATCTGATCGAAACCGAAAAGGAAGAACGGGAGGACCGGGCGGAGGAAAAGCGCGTCGAGCTGCATATGCACACCAACATGTCCACCATGGACGCGCTGACGAAGGCGGAAGACCTGATTGCCCAGGCCGTGAAATGGGGGCACCCGGCGGTGGCCATTACGGACCACGGCGTGCTCCAGTCCTTCCCGGCGGCTTTTTCGGCGGCCAAAAAGGGAAAAATCAAGTTGATTCCCGGCTGCGAGGGATACCTGGTGGAGGAGCGGGAAATCACCGAGGACGCGGACGACCGGCCCTATGACGGACCGATTGTGGTGCTGGACTTTGAAAGTACCGGGCTGAATACCGCCCGGGCGCGAATCATCGAGATCGGCGCGGTGCGGCTGGAGAAGGGCACCGTGACGGACAGCCTCTCGATCCTGGTGGACCCCGGCGAACCCCTGGAGGAAAAGATTACGGAGCTTACAGGCATTACGGACGGAATGCTGCACGGGCAGCCCCGGGCCGCGGAAGCCCTGCCGCAACTGATGGATTTCATCGGAGACACTCCGATCGCCGCGCACAACTCCCGGTTCGACGCGGAGCTGCTCCGGCAGGAACTGCGCCGGCTGGACCGGACGTTCCGGGCGCCGGTGCTGGATACCCTGACCTATGCCAGGAAGCTGTATCCGGAACTGAAGTCCTTCAAACTGAACGCGCTCTGCAAGCATCTGGGCGTCAGCCTGAAAAACGCGCACCGGGCCGTGCACGACGCCACAGCCACAGCTCTGTGCCTGAAAAAAATGTTCGCGGAAACGAAGGAACGGCTGCCGGAGGTCCGGAGCCTTGCGGACCTGAACAAGGCGCTGCGGGGCGGCGCCATCGGGGACAACCGTCATATCATCCTGCTGGCCAGAAACCGGACCGGACTGGTGAACCTGAATCGCCTGGTTTCCATCTCCCATCTGGAGTATTTCCGCCGGGTGCCGCATATGCCCCGGGACGTGATATCCCAGTATCGGGAGGGGCTGATTCTCGGCAGCGCCTGCGAGGCGGGTGAGCTGTTCCGGGCGGTGCTGGCCGGGGAAAGCATGGAGAAGCTGAAAGCTATCGCCTCCTTCTATGACTATCTCGAAATCCAGCCCATCGGGAACAACGCTTTCCTGATCCGGGAAGGCCAGGTGAAGGACGAGGAAGGCCTGCGGGATCTGAACCGGAAGATCGTCGCGCTGGGAGAGGAAACGGGGCTGCCGGTGGTAGCCACGGGGGACGTACACTTCCTGAACCCGCAGGACGCCGTGGGCCGGGCCGTGATTCAGGCCGGGATGGGCTACCAGGACGCGGACAACCAGCCGCCGCTGTATTTCAAAACCACGGAGGAAATGCTGGAAGAGTTTGCCTATCTCGGACCGGAAAAAGCCCGGGAAGTGGTGATCGACAATCCCCGGAAAATCGCGGATATGGTGGAGCCCATGCGGCTGTTTCCGGAGCATCCCAAGCATGAGGATACTTTCCAGCCCTTCTGGGACGACGCGGAGGACCGAATCCAGGAAATGACCTGGAACACCGCGGAGGACATGTACGGCTCGCCGCTGCCGCCCATTGTGGAAAACCGGCTGATCAAGGAACTGAAATCCATTGTGGGGTACGGCTACTGTACGCTGTATTCCATTGCCCAGAAGCTGGTGTCCCGCTCCCTGCGGGACGGATATCTGGTGGGCAGCCGGGGCAGCGTCGGCTCCAGCCTGGTGGCCCGGATGTGCGGCATCACCGAAGTGAACGCCCTGCCGCCACATTATCGCTGCACCTTCTGCCATAAGGGATACTTCGACGTGGACCGGAGCCGCTACCATGTCGGCGTGGACCTGCCGGACCGGGCGTGCCCCGAATGCGGGCGACCGCTGACCAAAGACGGCTTCGACATTCCCTTTGAGGTCTTCCTGGGCTTCGAGGGAGACAAGGTGCCGGATATCGACCTGAACTTCAGCGGCGAATACCAGAACAAGGCGCACCACTATGTGGAGGAGCTGTTCGGGCACGACCACGTGTTCCGGGCGGGAACCATCAGCGGCCTGGCGGATAAGACCGCCTTCGGCTACGCCTCCAAATACCTGGAGGAGCGGGGAATTCAGGCCGGGAACGCGGAAAAGGATCGGCTGGCGCTGGCCTGCACCGGGGTGAAGCGCACCACGGGACAGCATCCGGGCGGTATGGTGGTGGTTCCCCTGGAATACGAGATCTACGATTTTACGGCGGTGCAGCATCCGGCGGACGACCTGGAGAGCGACTTCACCACCACGCATTTCGATTTCAACTCCATGCATGACATCCTGGTCAAGCTGGACTGCCTGGGACACGACGACCCCACCATGATGCACGAGCTGGAGAAGCTGACGGGCATCAATTTCCAGGATGTGCCGCTGGACGATCCGGGGGTGCGGAGCCTGTTCACTTCGCCCGCGGCGCTGGGCGTGACCCGGGAGGAGATTCTCTGCAACACGGGCACATACGGCGTGCCGGAGTTCGGCACCGGCTTCGTGCGGGGAATGCTGGAGGAAACCAGGCCCAGGACCATGGAGGAGCTGCTCCGGATTTCGGGCCTGAGCCACGGGACGGACGTGTGGCTGGGAAACGCCCAGGAGATCATCGCCAGCAAAACGGCCACTCTGAGCGAATGCGTCTGCTGCCGCGACGACATCATGAATTATCTGATGGACCGCGGCGTGGCGCCGAAAATGGCTTTCACCACCATGGAGAGCGTGCGGAAGGGCAAGGGACTGAAGCCGGAGATGGAAGAAGCCATGCTGAAGGCGAACGTTCCCGACTGGTTCATGGACAGCTGTAAAAAAATCAAGTATATGTTCCCGAAGGGGCACGCGGTTGCCTACGTGACCATGAGTCTGCGGGTCGCCTGGTTCAAGCTGCACGAGCCGCTGGCGTATTACTGCGCCTATTTCACCGTACGCGGGGACGGCTTTGACGCTTCCACCATGCTGATTTCCCCGGATACCTGCCGGGGGCGGATTCAGGCTATCCGGGATATGGAGAATCCTTCCGCCCGGGACAAGGAAACAGCCACGTGCCTGGAGCTGGTGCTGGAGATGAACTGCAGGGGAATCGAATTCCTGCCGGTGGATCTGTACCGCAGCGACGTGAAACGGTTCCTGCTGGAGGACGGGAAGATCCGCTGTCCCTTCACGAGCCTTCCCGGGCTTGGAGAGAGCGCGGCCATCCCCATCGTGGAAGCCCGGAAGGACGGACCCTTCCTCAGCGTGGAGGATCTGCGGAACCGCGGCAAGGTTGGTACGTCCGTGATTGAAATGCTGCGGGCCCACGGAGCGCTGGAAGGGATGACGGAATCCAATCAGTTGAGTATGTTCTGACACTATTCTCAAATAAACGCAGTTTATTTGAGAAAGCGTGCTTCGCACACTGGTTCCACGCTGCAGCGTGGAACCCCGTCTCATACGATCTCAGACGCGCTTTCAGCGTTATAAAAATGACACGTCATTTTTAACTCAGATCAGTATGAGATCCGGGCGAAATGCGGAAGGAAAAACCGAATCGGACGGAGAAATACTATCAAATAAACCAAACTGCCTGATTTGCCGCAGGCAAAACAGGCGGAAGGAAAACACACCGGAAAGGAGACGCCGGAAATGCGCAGGAGTATGAACATGAAGGGCTTTCTGCTGATTCTGGGAGCGCTGTTTCTGGTGTTTTTTGTGTGCCACCGGATGCTGCGCGGGACCCTGGACGAGAAAACCGAGCGGGAAACCGCCCTGCGGGCGACCCTGACCCGGCTGGAGGAGGAAAACCGGGATCTGAACAATCAGCTGAGCATCGTGGACACGAAGGATTATATCGTTTCCAGCGCGATTGAGAATTACAACTATATGAGCCGGGACGATATCCGGTTTACTTTTTCCAATCCGGAGGCGCTGTACGCCTATTCGGAGGAGGAAATCCAGATTCTGATGGACGAGTTGGCGGACTGAGAAAAGCGGGGAGGTCCACGTGCGAACAGCGGTGATCGGGATCGGATCCAATTCAGTGCGGATGCTGCTGGCGGAAGCGGGAGCGGAAGGCTTTGTGCGGCTGAAGAGAGACCGGGAAGGGACGCGTCTGTTTGCCGGGCTGGACGCGGCCGGCTGCCTGAGCGAAGTCAGCATGCGGAACACGGCGGCAGCGGTGACCCGGATGGCGAGGGACGCGCGGCTGTGCGGTGCGGAGCAGGTGCATATCTTTGCCACCAGCGCCTCCCGGGACGCGGCCAACGGCGCGGAGTTCATGCGGATGATCCGGGAATGCACCGGAGAACCGCTGGAGATCGTTTCCGGAGAGGAAGAGGCGGTGCTCAGCTTTCTGGGCGCTTCCGCCGTGGTACCGGGCGTGGAGCGGTGCGGCGTGATCGACATCGGCGGCGGAAGCACGGAGATCGTGATCGGGGGCGCCGGCGGAATCGAAACAGCGTTTTCCTGCCAGCTGGGCGCGGTCCGGCTGTTCAATCAGTTTGAGGTGACCAGCCGGGAGGATATGGCCCTGGTGGAGCGGGCGGCGGCAGGCGTGCTGCGGGAGCAGCTGGACCGGTGCGGCGATTTCCGGAAGCCGGAATGCTGGGCCGGCACCGGCGGAACCTTTACCACCCTGGCTGCCATGGTCAAAAAGATCCCCTGGGAGGACCGGACCTCCATGCACGGTACCGTGGTACAGCTGCAGGAAGTGCGGGAGATCGGCGCTATGCTGGCGGATATGACACTGGAGCAGCGCCGGGCGCTGCCGGGGATGCAGCCCCATCGGGCGGATATCGTGGTGCACGGCATCTGTATTCTGCTGGCCGTGATGGAATGCCTTGATATCGGGGAGTTTATCGTCAGCGAATGGGGAAATCTGGATGGATATATCCGGAAACATTACACGAAGGAATAAAAACATCACCGCCCGGGAGGGCGGTGACGTTTTATTTCAGGCTGTTGTCATTTTCAGGGCGGGGAGGCGGAGTTTCCTCCGCGTCATCCTTTTTGCTTTTTCGCCAGACCCGGTACGCATAGAACAGAACAGCGGACCCGGCGAGGACGAAAAAGACGATAAACACGATGTTCAGGGCGGGAGCAACGCTGGTGGTGCCGTTCCGCATGGCCTGAAACATTTCCCAGGCGAGATAGATGATATAGCCGCCCGCCAGTGCCAGCAGCCCGGAACGCGTCGATCCGTTCATCATTTCGCCCTTTTCTTGGAAAGAATATCGAACACGACAGCCGCCAGCAGCACGAAGCCCTTGACGACCCGCTGATAGTTCGCGTCCAGACTGATCAGGCTCATGCCCAGGTTGATCACGCCGATCAGCGTGGCGCCGATGACCATGCCCAGCACGGTGCCCGCGCCGCCGCTGGCGGAGACGCCGCCCACCACGCAGGCGGAAATGGCATCCATTTCAAAGTTTTTGCCCAGGTTGGCGTAAGCGGAGTTTGAGCGCGCAATGACCGGCATTGTCGCGATCGTCGTTAGTACCGCCATGTTCAGGTAAGCGATAAACATAATCCGCTTCGTATTCACGCCGGACAGTCGTGCTGCTTCGATATTGCCGCCCACCACATAGAAGTGGCGGCCGATCGTCGTCTTGCTTGTGATGAAACTGTAAATCAGGATGATGCCTGCCACCCACAGCAGTGTGGTCGGAATACCGCCGTCCATAGCCATTCTCGTCATGACCAGGATAATTGCCGCTGCGCTGATGCCGCTTTTTATAGCCGCCTGCTTCACAGTGTCCGCTTCATACCCTTTTTTGATTCTGTTCCTGCGAGCAGAAAACACAGACAGAACCACAATCGCTGCCGCAATGATTCCGAACAGGAAGCACGGAATATTGAATACTCCCTTTTCCGTCGGGAAGATTCTTCCGTAGAATAGGTTGCGGAAATCTGCCGGGAAGGGTGCCAGTGAACCGGTCTTGGAATTCGAGCTGAGAATGAACGTTCCCAGCCCACGGAAAGACAGATAACCGGCCAGTGTCGCGATCCACGGCGGAATATGCACATAAGCGATCAGGAAGCCGAGCACACAGCCATATACGACGCCGATCAGGAGCAGCAGCAGGATGGATACGCCTGTGCCCAGTCCCTGAAGGATCATAAAGACTCCGCCAATTGCGCTGATCAAACAGACAAACGCGCCGCAGCTCAGGTCGATATTGCCGCCGGTCAGCATACACATCAGCATACCTGCGCCGAGGATGTATACATAGGCGTTCTGATTAATCAGTTCCGTAAAGCTGGATGGTTCGAAGATGCCTCCATGTGTGAGGATCAGAAAAAAGAGGTACACGAGAACGAGGACGATGAGCATAGCGTTCTTTTTTAACGCAGAAAGAACCAATTTCTTATCCATGTTTTCTCCTCCTCCCGTCTTACCGCTTCTGCCGCTTGGACAGCACGTCAAACATAACCGCAAGCAGCAGTACGATGCCTTTGACAACCTTCTGGAAGTTGGCATCGACACCGATAATAATCATACCTTTATTGATAACACCCATCAGCAGTGCTCCGATAATCATGCCGGAAACTTTTCCTGTTCCGCCGTATGCGGAGGCGCCGCCGATAAAGCAGGCCGCGATGGCGTCCATTTCATACCCCTCGCCGTAGGTCGGATCGATCCCCTTGCCGCGCGCGGTGGTCAGGATGCCGGCCAGACCGGCCAGCAAGCCGATGTTCGCATAAGCGAACCAGTACACGTTCCGGGTCTTGACACCGGAAAGCGCTGTCGCCTTCTCGTTTCCGCCCACCGCGTACAGGTGACGCCCCATCGCTGTCTTCGTCGTCACGTATTGGTAAATGCCAAGGATCAGTCCGATCCAGATGAGTACCATCGGAAGTCCGCGGTAGCAGGCAAGCTTGAAGAAGAACCAAAGCATAACCGCTGAGATCAGCACCATGGAGACGATCTGCCCGGGGATGGACTGGCTGATGCCCAGCCGTTTCTGTACCAGGATCTTACGGGTCTTCAGCAGGATGAAAGCTGCCACCGCAATCAGCCCGATCAGCATACATGTCACATTGAATTTGGTGATATAGTTCTCACCGATCAGCTTAAGCAGTGTGGCATTGTCTTTGGTAAACCAGCTATTAATCCCCTCGTTCGTGTTTCGGATAATATCGGGAATATAGCTCCCCTTGCCGCTTCCGAAAATATTCAGGAATGTCTCGTTGGTAATGTCGACCCGAAGGCCGTTCATCACCACGTTCGTGAATCCGCGGAATGCATACATGCCTGCCAGCGTGGCAATAAAGGCCGGGACCTTCAGCTTTGCAATCCAGAAGCCCTGGAATGTACCGATGCACAGGCCAATAGCCAGCATGATCAGCACCGCTATCCATACATTGGTGCCGCTCGCCATCAGAGTACATCCGACTGCTCCGGAGAAACAAACGACAGATCCGACGGAGAGGTCAATGTTTCCGCCGGTCAGGATACACAGCAGCATACCGGTTGCCAGCACGAAGACATAGGCGTTCTCGGCAATCAGGCCGGTAATGTTGGGGGGCATAAGGATCAGGCCCTCTTTGCCCTTCCAGCATGCGAAAACGATTGTTACAACTACCAGTGCAATCAGCATGGTATATTTCTGGAAGAAGGAACCGACTTTATATTTCTGCATAAATTCGGTCAGGTTTTCTCTGAACCCCGGGGCCTTTTTTACGTTCTCGCTCATTGTCATTCACCTCTCCCGGATTTGAGGATCAGTGCCATGATATTCTCCTGGGTTGCATCCTCAGCCTTCATCTCACCGACAAACTTGCCTTCGTTCATAATGTAGATCCTGTCGCTCATGCCGAGCACCTCCGGCAGTTCGGAGGAGATCATCACCACGCATTTTCCTGCTGCAGCAAGATCGTTGATGATGCAGTAGATCTCATATTTCGCCCCAACGTCAATACCGCGGGTGGGCTCGTCCAGCAGCATGATGTCCGGTTCAGCGAACATCCACTTTGCCAACAGCACCTTCTGTTGGTTTCCGCCGGAGAGGTTGCCCACCAACTGCTCAACAGTAGGGGTCTTAATCTTCAGTTTGTCGCGGTATTCTTCCGCAACGGCATATTCTTTATCGCCGTCGATCACCGTGTGGCTGGAAATCGCGTCCAGATGGGCCAGGGAAGTATTGACCTTGATGGACTGGCTCAGCACCAGGCCGTTCCCTTTTCGGTCTTCTGTCACATAAGCGATCTTGTGCCGGATGGCATCATCAGCCCCCTTTCTGATCTTCACGGGTTTTCCGTCGATTTTCATACTGCCGGAGATGTTGGTGCCGTAGGTCTGGCCGAAGATACTCATAGCCAGTTCCGTCCGTCCGGCGCCCATCAGGCCGTAAATGCCGACGACCTCGCCTTTGCGGACATACATAGACACACCGTCCACGACTTTCCGCTCCGGGTACAGCGGGTGATGGACTGTCCAGTCGGTAACCTCCAGCATCTTGTCGCCGATTGGGACGTTTTCTCTTTTCGGGAAGCGGTTAGTCATCTCGCGGCCGACCATGCCCTTGATGATCCGCTCCTCGCTGACCGGCTCCTGACCGCTGTTGTCAATAGTCTCAATGGTTGCGCCGTCGCGAACCACTGTTATCGTATCCGCTACATAACTGACCTCATTCAGTTTGTGGGAAATGATGATCATGGTCATTCCCTGCTTTTTGAAGCTGAGCATCAGGTCAAGCAGCGCGCGGGAATCTTCTTCATTCAGGGAAGAGGTAGGCTCGTCCAGAATCAGCAGCTTTGCCTGCTTGGCCAGCGCCTTGGCGATTTCGACCAGCTGCTGCTTGCCGGTACCGATGTCCTTGACCAGGGTCTTGGAGCTTTCAGAAAGGCCCACCATCTTCAGGTATTTATCGGCTTCGGAATAGGTCTTATTCCAGTCAATGGCGAACTTGTGCCCGCGCTCGTTGCCCAGGTACATGTTTTCTCCGATGGTCATCTCCGGAACCAGCGCCAGCTCCTGATGGATGATGACGATGCCGAGCTTTTCGGAATCCTTGATGGTATTGAATTTGCAGACGTTCCCGTTGTAGACGATGTCCCCTTCGTAGGTGCCGTAGGGATAGATGCCGCTCAGCACGTTCATCAGGGTGGATTTGCCGGCGCCGTTTTCGCCGACCAGCGCATGAATTTCGCCCTCTTCCACCTGGAAGTTCACATTATCCAGCGCCTTGACACCCGGGAAGGTCTTGGTGATGTTCCTCATTTCCAGCAAAATCTTTGCCATGGTTCTCCTCCAGCCTTTCATGTCGGATGGAAAAGACAAGTAAACCCTGTCTTTAAATGATACAGGCGGGCTTGGCCCGCCTGCATCATAAACTTGTAATACCGGAGTAATTATTCGCTCAGGGGCTTCACGTGGCCGTCTTCGGTCTCGAGATAGTAGCCGGAGTCGATCAGCAGTTCTTTGTAGTTGTTCACATCGGCGAACACGGGCTCGCACAGGAAGGACGGAACAACCTTCACGCCGTTATTGTAGGTCTCGGTGTCGTTGACGTCGACTTCTTCACCCTTCAGGATCTGACCGACCATCTTCACGACCTGCTTGGCCAGGGTGCGGGTGTCCTTGAACACGGACATAGCCTGCTTGCCATCGATCATGTTGTTGGTGTTGGAAACGTCACAGTCCTGACCGGTGATGATCGGATAGTCGTTGTCATACTTATCAGCCAGAGCATTGGTCACGCCCAGAGCGGTGGAGTCATTGGAGCACAGCCAGGCATCGATCTTGGAGCCGTCAGCATAGAAGGAAGACAGGATGCTGTCCGCACGGGTCTGCGCAGTTTCGGTCTTCCAGCTGGGGGTCGCAACATCGTTGAACTCGATCTGGCCGGACTTCACAACCAGCTTGCCAGCGTCGATGTAGGGCTTCAGAACATCCATGGCACCGTTATAGAAGTAGAAGGCGTTGTTGTCGCCGGGGTCACCAGCGGTGATTTCCAGAACGAACGGGCCTTCAGCATTGTCCAGGTCCAGAGCATCCTTAACATAGGTGCCCTGCACGGTGCCGACCATGTAGTTGTCGAAAGTGGCATAGTAGTCAACAGCGTCAGAGGCCATCAGCAGACGGTCATAAGCAATAACTTTGACGCCCTTTTCCTTGGCCAGATCCAGCGCAGCACCCAGGGAGTCGCCGGTAACAGCAGCGATAACCACGACAGAGCAGCCGCCGTTGATCATGTTGGTGATCTGGTTCAGCTGTTCCTGTTCGACGTTGCCGGCAAACTGCAGGTCAACTTCATAGCCTTCTGCTTCGAGCAGATTCTTCAGGTTTTCACCGTCCTGATTCCAGCGCTGCAGGTCTTTCGTGGGCATGGACACGCCAACTTTCTCGGCCAGAGCGGACGCGCAGCTGAGGCAAAGAGCCAGAGCAAGTACCAGAGCAAGGATCTTCTTCATAGGGGAAAACACACTCCTTTTTTTTGATTTATTATCTGCGCGGCGTACCGCGCTGACAACCTGATCAGGATGCAAAACCTTTGGCAATATCTTCCCGTTTCGAACATTGTGTATTCTATCACAATCCCTGTGATATGTCCATACATTTTCCGCAAAAATACAACGGAAGGGCAGGGAAAGAACAGGAAAGAACAGGAAAACGCGACCCTGTCCGCGGAGAGACAAAAAAACCCTCAGCGGCCGGTAACCGGCGCTGAGGGGGCAGGGTAGTCAAATGCCGAGAATGCGGGCGGCTTTCAGGATGCAGATCTGGGTCTTCGCGTCCGGGATTTCCCCGTTCATGACGGCCTGCGCCAGATCGGCCAGCGGCACCCGGCTCACATCCAGGAACTCGCCCTCGTCCGGATGCCGCTCCCCCCGGTGGAGCCCCCGGGCCAGATACATGGTGATGTATTCGTCGCTGTAGGCCGGCGCGGAATACAGGCCGCCCAGATCGGTCCATTCGTCGGCGGTGTAGCCGGTTTCCTCCCGCAGCTCCCGCTGCACGGCGGAAAGGCGGTTCTCGTCCGGCGCGTCCAGCTTGCCGGCCGGGATCTCCAGGATCACCCGGTCGATGGGGTAGCGGTACTGCCGTTCCACGATGACTTCGTTGTTCTCCGTGACGGGAATCACGCAGACGGCGCCGATATGGCGGATGATTTCGCGGAAGCTTTCACTGCCATCGGGAAGACGGATGATGTCTTTTTTCACATGAAGAATTTTTCCGTGGAATATATCTTCGGAAGAGATTTGCGTTTCACGCATATGGGAGAGTTCGCGTTCCACATTAAATTGCATCTTTATACCCTCCTGTATCCCAACCCCTACTCCCCTACCGGGGGAAAGGGGAGATATAAGAGCCCTGGGGGCTACGCCCCAGGACCCCATGCGGACAGCTTAGTCTGTGAAGCAAAAGGTTTATAGTTTTCACTCTCCACTCTCCACTCTTCACTCTCCACTCTTCCATCTCAGCCCTTCGGAGCGATGGTGGCCTTGATGCGGCGGACGCCGGCGGAGGAGGATTCTTCCTTCTGGATTTTGAAGGACCCCAGATCACCGGTGTTTTCGGCGTGGGGGCCGCCGCAGATTTCGAAGGAATAGTCACCCATCTTATAGGTGCGGACCCGCTCGCCGTACTTGCTCTCGAACAGGCCGATGGCGCCCTTGGCCTTGGCTTCCGGCACGGTCATTTCCTCGCAGACCACCGGCACGGCGGCGTCGATGGCTACGTTGACCAGGCGTTCCACCTCGGTCAGCTCTTCGGGGGTCATCTTCCGGCCGAAGCTGAAGTCGAACCGCAGGCGTTCCGCGGTGATGTTGGAGCCCTTCTGGGCGACTTCGTCTCCCAGAACCTTCCGCAGGGCGGCGTGGAGCAGGTGCGTGGCGGTGTGGAGCCGGGCTGTCTGCTCGCTGTGGTCCGCGAGGCCGCCCTTGAACTTCTGATCCGCTCCCTGGTGGGAGAGCTCCTGATGCTTCTTAAAGCGCTCGGCGAAATCCGCCTCGTCGATGGTCAGGCCCTTTTCAGCCGCCAGCTCCCGGGTCATTTCAATCGGGAAGCCGTAGGTGTCATAGAGCTTGAAGGCGCTGCGGCCGTCCAGCACGGAGAGGGAAGCCAGCCGGGTTTCCACCGCTGCCTTCAGGGCGGCCGCGTCGCCGGCGTTCGCCGCTTCGATGATGGGCATCAGATCCGGAGAGGGACGAAGCTGCTTGGTCTTCGCCAGCTCGGCAGCCAGAGCGACCCCGTCTTCCGCGGAGAGGATGCTTTCCAGCAGCGTCCGGGTGCGGCAGACGTTCTGATAGACCTTGTCGAATTCCTTTTCACCCTGCTTCAGGGTGCGGGCGAAACGGGCCTCTTCCAGCTTCAGCTGTTCCAGCACGAAATCGGCGTTGCGTGCCAGCTCCGGATATACGTCCTGATACTGGTCGATGATCACCCGGGCAATTTCCACGGTGAAGCCTTCCTCCATGCCCAGCTGCATGCCGTACCGCACCGCGCGGCGGATCAGCCGGCGCAGGATGTAGCCCTGGTCCGTGTTGGAGGGGCTGACGCCGCGGTCGTCACCGAGGATAAAGGTGGAGGTGCGCATATGATCCGCGATGATCCGGAAGGCCCGGGTGTCCGCCTCGTCGGCGCCGTAGGTCTTGCCGCTCAGCTCGCTGATCCGGTCCAGAATGCCGGCGAAGGCGTCGATCTCATAGACGCTCTGCTTGCCGTTCAGCACGCAGACCGTGCGCTCCAGGCCCATGCCGGTGTCCACGTTCTTCTTCGCCAGGGGCTCGTATTTGCCCTCGGCGGTTTTGTTGTATTCCATGAACACGTCGTTCCAGATTTCCAGATAGCGGCCGCAGGAGCAGGCGGGAGAGCAGTCCGGCCCGCAGGGAGGCCGGTCCGTGATGATGAACATCTCAGTGTCGCTGCCGCAGGGACCGGTCATGCCGGCAGGGCCCCACCAGTTGTTGGCCTTGGGCAGGAAGAACAGGTGGTCTTCCGCCACGCCGCAGGAACGCCACAGGTTGTAGCTGGTCAGATCCCGGGGGCAGTCCTCGTCTCCCTCGAAGACGGTGAAGGCCAGCTTATCCTTCGGCAGGCCCAGATATTCGGGGCTGGTGAGGAACTCCCAGCTCCAGGGGATCATTTCTTCCTTAAAATAATCGCCCAGACTCCAGTTGCCCAGCATCTCGAAGAAGGTCAGATGGCTGGGATCTCCCACGTCGTCGATATCGCCGGTGCGGATGCACTTCTGCACGTCGGTCAGCCGGGTGCCGGCGGGATGGGGCGTTCCCATCAGATAGGGAACCAGGGGATGCATGCCCGCGGTTGTGAACAGCACGGTCGGGTCATTCTCGGGAATGACGGAAGCGGACTGAATCCGGTGATGTCCCTTGGATTCCATGAATTGCTGAAACTTTTCCCGCAGCTGCGCGGAGGTGATCTTTTCCATAAGCCCGTAACTCCTTTACCAAATCGAATCAAACCCTGATATTATAACAAACCGCCCACACGATTGCAATCAAAACAGCGCGTTGACAAAATCTTTGGCGTCGAAGGGCTGCAGATCGTCGATGCCCTCGCCGACACCCACATACCACACGGGCACAGCCAGCTCCTGCCGGATGGCCAGAGCGATGCCGCCCTTGGCGGTGCCGTCCAGCTTGCTCAGGATGATGCCGTTGATTTCCGCCACTTCCTTGAAGGCCCGGGCCTGCATGAGGCCGTTCTGCCCGGTGGTGGCGTCCAGCACGAGGATGCAGCGGGTATCCGCTTCCGGATACTCCCGGTCGATGACCCGGCGCATCTTGCTCAGCTCGTCCATCAGGTTCTTCTTGTTATGCAGGCGGCCGGCGGTATCGATAATCAGCAGGTCCGCCTGCTGCGCCTTGGCGGACTGGATGGCGTCATATACGACGGCGGCGGGATCCGCGCCTTCCGCGTGTTTGACAATCGGCACCCGGGCCCGTTCCGCCCAGACGGTCAGCTGCTCCGCGGCGGCTGCGCGGAAGGTGTCTCCCGCGCAGAGCATTACCTTGCGCCCGATGGCCTGGAAGCGCAGAGCCAGCTTGCCGATGGTGGTGGTTTTCCCGACGCCGTTGACGCCTACCAGCAGCATGACCATCGGCCAGCGCAGGGGCGGACGGGGGATATCCATCTGCTCGATCATAATCTGCTTAAGGATTTCCCGGGCTTCTCCGGCGTCCTTGATCTTACCGGCGCGCACCCGCTCCTTCAGCTCGTCGATGATGACGGTGGTGGCTTTGAGGCCGCAGTCCGCCATCACCAGAATGTCTTCCAGCTCCTCATAGAAATCGTCGTCGATTTTTCTGTTTTCCCGGACCATTTCGTCGACCTTCTCGGTCATGTTGCCCCGGGTTTTGCTCAGGCCTGCCCGCAGCCGGGCAAACAGACCTTTTTTCTTCTCTTCACTCATAGCGTTCCTCCGTAAAAACTCGCGAACTGCGATACCATGCGCAACAGTGTATCACAAAATGGAGTATATGAAAAGTCCGGCTGTTCTGCGTATTTCCGGCATGATGGATTGACGTATCAGGTCGGAAACCGTATAATCACAGAGCAGCCGGAAACGGTTGTAAGCAGGGAGAACAATACGCGATGGTGGTACCTGCCGGACGCAAGAAAGGCAGGTGATGCGCAATGAGCAGTTATGAGATCGTGATGATCGTTATAGCTTCCGTTACGCTGGTGCTTGCACTGATTGAAGCCACAAAAGGTGACAGGAAGTAAGGCATAAAGAAAACCGTCACGTATTGCCGTACGTGGCGGTTTTGTAATGCGGCCCGGTAAGGGCTACCATCGCGGAGCGTCAACTCTCCCTGTTTTTATTATATCCGGCCGGGGAAGAAAGTCAATATACTTTTTCTCAGCCGCCCGTTCTTGGAACGGAACGGATGCGGCGGTTCAGGCGGCGTTCCACATAATCCCGCAGGATAGCCAGCGGCGCGTACGCCTCAGGCGTGTCTACCCAGGAGGCGGAACCGGAAGCCAAAGCACCGCGCATCCAGCGGAGCTCTGCGGCTGCCAGCGGCTGCTGATCCTTCCGGGTGCGGCAGTCGGCGCAGAGCACGCCGCCTTCCTCGGACCCGAAGAAGAAGGGCCCTTCCTCCGGCAAGGTTCTGCCGCAGCATGTGCAGTGGTTCAGGCGGGGCTTGAAGCCCTGGCAGGCGGAAAAATGCAGCAGAAAACCGGCCAGAAGCGGTTTCTGCGCCTGGTCGGAAAAAGTCAGCCGGGAGAGGGTATGCAGCAGAAGCATAAACAGCTCCTGTTCCGCCTGCTCAGGCTCGGCAACTGCTTCCGCCAGGTTCAGCAGGTAGATCCCGCAGGTCAGCCGGTCATAATCGTTCCGCAGGGGATAAAAGGTTTCGATTAGGTGAACGGAGGTTACCGTGACGTGACCGCCGGATTCATAGAGCATGTAATCGCCCAGGGCAAAGAGTTCCCCGGCGTTCAGGTTGTGAGAGCGGGGCTTGCGGCAGTTCCGCAGCATGGCGTCGATCCGGCCGCGGGTGGGGCTCAGCAGGGTCAGCATCCGGTCGTTATCCCGGTAGTTCGCGTGGCGCAGAACAATGGCGGTGTTTTCGGTCTGGTTCATGCCCGCTTCCTCCAGGCCTCATCCTTCCGCGATCATCGCAAACGATTCGGCCTTGCATCAAAATCAGGGTGGTCAGAAATCTGCCGCTATGCTATCATAAAGAATGCAGGGATTGCAAGTGATATGTCACCCTATCCCCCTACCCCCTTCTCCTCGAGGGGAAGGGGAAAAAAGAGACAATATTGGGGGCTTCGCCCCCAATATTGCGGGAAAGATTCTCGCAAAGGAAAGAAAGCGCTTCCTAATAAAGCAGGGAAGACTCCCGTAAAGGAAAGAAAAAACAGAAATTTTCGGAAGGAGATAACAGTGGACGAACTGTTGCTGCGCAGAGCGCAAAGCGGGGATCCCGGGGCTTTTGAACAGCTGATGACCCCGCTGGAGAACCGGATCTGGCGGGTTTGCTGGCATTACACGGGAAACCGGGAAACCGCCGAGGACTGCGCCCAGGAAGCCATGCTGCGAATCTGGCGGGGACTGAACAGCTTCCGGGGAGACTGTGCCTTTGAAACCTGGGTCAGCCGGATCGCTGCCAACTGCTGCCTGGACGAACTGCGAAGGCGGAAACGGGATCAGAGCGTTTCCATCGAACCGCTGCGGGAGGCGGGCTTCGATCCGCCGGATCCGAAACCGGGGACGGCGGAGCAGGCTGAAGCCGCGGACGAACGGCAAAGGCTGCGGGAATGCATTACCCGCCTGCCGGAAGAACAGCGGGAAGCGCTGGTGCTGACGCAGCTGGAAGGCGTGGCTTACGAGGAAGCCGCGGAGCAGCTGGGAATCTCCCAGGGTACGCTGAAGAGCCGGATCAATCGGGCCAAGCAGCGGTTGCGGGATCTTTTATCCGGAGAACGGGAACTTTCCGGTCCGGAAAACGTCCATACGGACGAAGGACGACAGGGAAGGAGGGGACAGCCGTGAAGAATACTCTTCCTGATGTGGATGAAATGCTGAAGACGATGGCGGAAGAAACGCCTGAAATGCCGGCGGATTTCCATGCCCGCTGGACACAGGCGGTGCGGCAGGAAGCGGAACAGGCCGCGCGGGGCAACCGGCAGCAGCCGGACGACGCCGCCGTAACGCGGAGAGACCGGCAGATGCAATGGAAGCGTCTGGCCGGGATCGCGGCTGTCTTTGTGTTCCTGATCGGCGGAACCCTGCTGAGCCGGGATTCTCTGCGGCCGACGGTTCAGGTGGAAACTTCGGATGCGACGCTGCTGATGAGCAACAGCGCGTCTCTTGTGGCAAACGAGCGGAAGAGCAGTGTAATGGATGCGGCCATGCCGCTGGGAACGAATGCTCCGACGAGTATCCCGGAGCCGCTGGCGCTTGCTGCGGGAATGCTGGACGGCGGGGCAGCTCCGGAAGAAACGTGGCCGGAGACGGAGGTTTCGGAGGAGGCTGCGCCGGCGGAGGAAATCGAGGAGGTATGGATAACGGAAGCGGACGAAGCGATGGACAGCTTCGCCGCAGAGGCGGAAGAAGACTTTGGGGAGGAAGCGGAGGAATTCGAAGAGGAAATGGAGGAAGAAGAACCGGAAGCGGCGGAAGAGATCGAAGAAGAAGCGGCAGAAGTGGAAGAAGCGGAAAGCGGGCTTCAGCGCTTCGGCCGGGAAGCGGTTCTGTTCCTGGAGGATATGGGAAGGTTTGTGCTGGCGGCGCTGCCGTATCTCGCAGGTGCTGCGGTGCTTGCGGCAGTAACCATGGTTATAAGATCCAAGCAAAGGAATAAATAGGAGTACAAAAAAGCCACAGATCGAGAAAACCTGTGGCTTTTTTGTGCAAATTAATTTTTCGAGCCGAAGGTCCAGGGCGATCGGAAAGCCCTGGTCGCGTCCGCAGACGCGAAATATTTCTGTAGTTTATGCTTCATGAAAAAACTTAGAAATCAGAAGGTTTTTTCCAGGGTCAGGGGCCGATCTCCGGTCAGGCGGACGCTGAGTTCGTCCGGCTGGTTCAGACCCACGTAGAAGGTAATCCGGCTGACCTTGACGCGCTCGCCCGCATCGTTCACCACGGTGTCCGTCAGGGCATCCAGCGGGACGCGGACGTCGGCGGCTTCGCCCGGCTTCAGGGAGATCCGTTTGAATCCGCAGAGGCGGGGGTGCGCCGGCGCGAAGGGGCTGTCACAGGCGGCGTAAATCTGAATGACCGCGTCTCCGGCCATCTTGCCGATGTTTTCCGCCCGAACCTCGACGGCGCCGTCCGCCCAGCGGGCGTCCGACAGGGCGAAGCGGGTGTAGCTGAGGCCGAAACCGAAGGGATACAGCGGCGTTCCGTTGAAGTACCGGTAGGTCCGGTTGGCCGTGCTGTAATCCTCGAAATCCGGCAGATCTTTGATATCCTGATAGAAGGTCAGCGGCAGATGACCGCTGGGGGAGACTTTGCCGAAGAGCAGGTTGGCCAGAGCCGTGCCGCCGGCCTGCCCGGGATACCAGGCAAGGATCTTGGCGTCGCCCTGAGGTACGTTCAGGGAAGAACCGGCCGCGATGACCGTGACAAGCTTTTTCGCGCTCTTCTGCAGCACGTCCAGCAGCTTCCGCTGGGATTCCGGAATCAGCAGATCCTTTTTATCCCCGCTGAAGTATTCGTTGCCGGTGTCGCCTTCTTCACCTTCCAGGCCGGCATCCAGGCCGACGCAGGCAATGGTGACGTCCGCAGCTTCGGCGTACATGGCGGCTTCCGCCAGCCGGTCGTCCGCCTGGGCGAGGCCGGAGGTCCGGTCCCGGAAAAGATGGGCGCCGAGACTGTACAGCACCCGGATACCCCGGGCTTCGCAGTAGCGCCGGATCCCCTCCAGGAAGGTGACGTAGCGGCTGCTGGTGCCGTTGTAGTTGCCCTCCAGGGCGGGGATGCTGTCCGCGTTGGGGCCGATGACCGCGACGGTGCGGATTTTGCCCGGATCCAGCGGCAGGGTGCCGTCGTTCTCCAGCAGCACCATGCTCTTTTCGGCGGCCTTCAGGGCCAGGGCGGCGTTCTCGTCCGTATCCACAGCCGTGACAGGAATCTGATCGTATTCACAGTCCTCCGCGAAGAGGCCCAGGAGGAAGCGGGTGGTAAACAGCCGCTCGCAGGCGGTGGTGATGAGGTCCTCCGTGATGAGACCGTCCTGCAGAGCCTGCAGCAGATGCAGATAGGTCACGCCGCAGTTCAGGTCGCAGCCGTTCTGAATGGCCAGGGCGGCGCTTTCCGGCGCGGTGGCGGTAATCTTGTGGTGCGTATGGAAATCCGCGATGGCCCAGCAATCGCTGACGACGTGGCCCCGGAAGCCCCATTTCCCCCGCAGGGTCTTTTTCAGCAGGGTTTCGGAGCCGCAGGCGGGCTCGCCGTTGACCCGGTTGTAGGCGCCCATGACGGATTCGACCTCGCCTTCCTTCACGGTAGCCTCGAAGGCGGGCAGATAGGTCTCGTTCATATCTTTGGGATTCGCGACGGCGTTGAATTCGTGCCGCACGGCTTCCGGCCCGGAGTGCACAGCGAAGTGCTTGCTGCAGGCGGCCACCTTCAGATACTTGCCGCTGCCCTGCAGGCCCTGAATAAAGCGGATACCCAGCCGGCTGGTGAGGTACGGATCCTCCCCGTAGGTTTCATGGCCCCGGCCCCAGCGGGGATCCCGGAAGATGTTGATATTCGGGCTCCACACGGTGAGACCCTTGTAAATATCCCGGTCCCCGTGCGCGCTCTGGCCGTTGTATTTGGCCCGGGCTTCCTCCGAGATGGCGGAAGCGATGGTCTCCTGAAAATCCTCGTCAAACATCGCGGCGAGGCCGATCGCCTGCGGGAAAACGGTGGCGGTGCCGGCGCGGGCGACGCCGTGGAGCACTTCGTTCCACCAGTTGTAGGCCGGAATCCCCAGGCGCGGGATTGCCGGAGCGTCATACTTCAGCTGAGAGGCTTTTTCATCCAGGGTCATGCGGGACACGAGCTCTTTGGCTTTGCGGGCGGCTTCTTCTCTGCTTCTCATGATCTGGCTCCTGTTCTATCATTTTGTCCGGTCAAGTTGTATGTACATTTACACAAATAGAATATTATCCGTCGGATTCATGTATTCCTGCAGGCAAACCAATTATTTTTTGCGGTTTTTCTACCGAATTATATTCAGCTTGCGCCGGCCGGGAGGATCATGATATACTATCCTGTATTATTTTGCCCGCCCGGAAGATGATCCGGAGCGGACCCAAGGAGAAAGAAGATGCTGGAATTCCTGAAGAAAATGCTGGGAGTCGGGAACGACGCGCAGCTGAAAAAATTACAGAAACCCGTGGACGAAGTGATGGCGCTGGAGGAGGAATACCGCAAGCTGACGGACGCCCAGCTGCAGGCGAAGACGGAGGAGTTCCGCCGGCGCCTGGCCAACGGGGAGACGGAGGACGATATCCTGCCGGAAGCCTTTGCCACCGTGCGGGAGGCGGCGGACCGGGTGCTGGGCATGCGGCCGTACCGGGTGCAGGTGCTGGGCGGCATCGTGCTGCACCAGGGGCGCATCGCCGAGATGAAAACCGGTGAAGGCAAAACGCTGGTGTCTACCATGCCGGCGTACCTGAACGCGCTTCGGGGAGAGGGCGTCCACATCGTGACGGTGAACGACTATCTGGCCCGCCGCGACAGCGAGTGGATGGGCAAGGTGCACCGCTTTCTGGGGCTCAGCGTGGGCCTGATCGTGCACGATCTGGAGAGCAGAGAGCGGCAGGAAGCCTATGCCTGCGATATTACCTACGGCACCAACAACGAGCTGGGGTTCGACTATCTGCGGGACAACATGGTGATCCGGCAGAGCGATCTGGTGCAGCGGGGCCACGCGTTCGCCATCGTGGACGAGGTGGACTCCATCCTGATCGACGAGGCCCGGACGCCGCTGATCATCTCCGGCGCGGGGGAAAAGAGCACCGAGCTGTATGACCGGGTGGACGCGGTGGTGCGCACCATGAAGCCCGAAACCCACTATGAGGTGGACGAGAAGAAGAAGGCGGCCACGCTGACGGACGAAGGCGCCCGCAAGGTGGAAAACGCCTTCGGCATCGAGAACCTGAACGATCCGGAAAACAGCGAGCTGAACCATCACGTGAACTGCGCTCTGCGGGCCCATACCCTGATGAAGCGTGACGTGGACTACGTGGTGCAGAACGGCCAGGTCATCATCGTGGACGAGTTCACCGGCCGCCTGATGATCGGCCGGAGATATTCCGAGGGCCTGCACCAGGCCATTGAGGCCAAGGAACACGTGAAGGTGGAGCGGGAGAGCAAGACCCTGGCCACCATCACCTTCCAGAACTATTTCCGGATGTATAAAAAGCTTTCCGGTATGACCGGTACGGCCAAGACGGAGGAAGCGGAATTCCAGGGCATTTACGCGCTGGACGTGGTGGAGATCCCCACCAACCGGCCCAACATCCGCAAGGATCTGGAGGACGTGGTCTACAAGAACAAGGCCGCCAAGTTCAACGCGGTGGTGGCGTCCATCGAGGAGCGGCATGCCACAGGGCAGCCCCTGCTGGTGGGTACCATCAGCGTGGAGGTCAGCGAAATGCTCAGCGAGATGCTGAACCGCCGCGGTATCCGTCATGAGGTGCTGAACGCCAAGTTCCACGCCAAGGAAGCGGAAATCGTGGCCCAGGCGGGCCATTACGGCGCGGTAACCATCGCCACCAACATGGCCGGCCGCGGCACGGACATCCTGCTGGGCGGCAACCCCGAATACCTGGCCCGGAAAGCCATGCGCCAGGAAGGGATCGACGAGGAACTGATCGAGGCGGCGGTCGGGCACAACGAGAACGTCGGACCCGAAGTGCTGGAAGCCCGGAAACAGTATAACGAGCTGTACAGCAAGTTTAAGGAGGAAACGGACCGGGAGCATGAACGGGTGCTGAAGGTCGGCGGCCTGCACATCATCGGCACGGAGCGGCATGAAAGCCGCCGGATCGACAACCAGCTGCGCGGCCGGTCCGCCCGCCAGGGCGACCCGGGTTCCACCCAGTTCTTCATCAGCCTGGAGGACGACCTGATGCGCCTGTTCGGC